>VGPA01000019.1 GCA_016875665.1 Chloroflexota bacterium
CGCGCTGGGCGCGCTCGCACGGATGAGCGTGGCGTCGCTGGTGCGCCTGCCGGCGAGCGAGCTCGCGCGGGCGACCGAAGTCCTCACGCGGCTCGGTCTCGGGCACCGCAGCACCGCCCGGGTCGGCACCCTGAGCGGCGGAGAGCGGCAGCGCGTCGCGATCGGCCGCGCCCTCGTTCAGGGCGCGAGCGTGATCCTCGCCGACGAGCTGGTCGCGCACCTCGACCCCGCGACGGCGGACGGCATCTTCACCGACCTTCGCGCACTCGCGCACGACGGCGTGTCGTTCCTGCTCACGACCCACGAGCCGGGCGTCGCGAGCGCGTACGCCGACCGCGCCGCCGTGCTGCGGGATGGAGCGATCGCGGTGCTGGCGACGACCGCCGAGTCGCTCAGCGCGGCGCTCGCCGGATGATGCGGCCCGTACTGTGGGCCGCCGCGGCGGTCGCTCTGGTCGCCTCGCTCGCCGACATCGGCCTGCTCGACGCCGCGCGCCTCGGCCGCGGCGTGCGCAATCTCGGGACGTTCGCGGGCGCACTCTTCCCGCCCGACCCGCGCGTCCTGCCCGAGCTGGGTGAAGCGATGGTCGAGACGCTGGAGATCGCCCTCGTCGGGACGGCGCTCGGCTTCGCGCTCGCGCTCCCGGCCGCACTCCTCGCGAGCCCACTCTTGTTCGGGCCGCTCGTCACCGGCCCGATCAAGCTCGTGCTCGCGTTCGTCCGCACGGTGCCATCGCTGTTCTGGGGGATCGTCTTCGTCGTCGCGGTGGGGCTGGGCGCCGCCGCGGGCGCGCTCGGCATCGCGGCCTACTCGCTCGGGTATCTCGCCAAGCTGCTGAACGACGCGTTCGACGGGGTGGATCCCGAGGTCATCGAGGCCGTGCGCGGCACCGGCGCGGGACGGCTCGCGCTGGCCCGCTACGCGCTCCTTCCGGAGAGCGCGAACGCGATCTTCTCGCAGCTGCTGTTCGTGTTCGAGTACAACGTCCGCGCGTCGTCGATCATGGGTTTCGTCGGGGCCGGCGGCATCGGCTTCTACCTGCTCGGCTACACCCAGCTCCTCCGCTACGACCTGCTGCTCACCGGGCTGCTGCTGACGCTCGCGGTGGTGGTCGTCATCGAACGCGTGAGCGCGATCGTGCGGCGCAGCGTCGCCCTCCAGGCGCCGCCGGCCTGATCCACCAGCTGAGGGGGCGGCTAGCCCGTCAGGGGAGGCTCTGGATCAGGGCGCCGGAGGCGGCCGTGAACGCGACGACGAGCCAGGGCGGAAGCTTCCACGCCATCAGCGCGCCGAACGCCACGAGCGCGAGCGCGAAGTCGATCGGCTTGTGGATCGCGTTGGTGCTGACGGGCGTGTAGAGCGCCGCGAGCAGGATGCCCACGACGGAGGCGTTGACGCCCCGCAGCATCGCCTGAATGTCCGAGCGCGCTCGGAGCACGCCCCACGTTCCCAGCGCCACGTAGGCGAGGAAGAACGAGGGCAGGAAGATGCCCGCGATGGCGATCGCCGCGCCCATCCCGGCGTTGGGCTCCGGGCCGGAGGCCGCGCCGAGGAACGCCGCGAATGTGAACAGGGGACCGGGCATGGCCTGCGCGGCCGCGTACCCGGCGAGGAAGGTCTCGTTCGACACCCAGCCCGTCGGCACGACCTCGGGCTGGAGCAGCGGAAGGACCACGCTCCCGCCGCCGAACACGAGCGCACCGGAGCGGTAGAAGGCGTCGAAGAGCGCGAGCGCCTGGCCACCCCCCAAGACCTGCCGGGCGAGCGGGAGCCCGACGAGCAGCACGAAGTAGAGCGCGAGCGAGCCGACCCACACCCAGCGCGGCAGTCGCACGTCGACCGAGGGACGGTCCTGCACGCCCGGCACCGGAAGGAAGCGCCAGCCGACGAGCCCGGCGACGACGATGACGACGATGAGCGCGGCCGGCGCCTGCCAGGTGAGCACGGTCGCGGCGGCGAGCAGCGCGATGGTTCCCCGCTCGCGGTCCCACGCGAGGTTGCGCGCCATGCCCCACACGGCCTGCGCCACCGCGGCGACGGCCACGACCTGCAGGCCGTGGAGCCAGCCCGTGGCCTGCGCGCCGATGCTCTGGAGCGAGAGCGCGAAGATCGTCATCAGGATCGCCGAGGGGATCGTGAACGCGAACCACGCCGCGACGCCGCCGGGGAAGCCCGCGCGCAGCGTGCCGACCATGATCCCGAGCTTGCTCGACGCGGCGCCGGGTAAGAACTGTGCGAGCGCGACGAGGTCGGCGAAGGTGCCCTCGTCGATCCACTTGCGGCGATCGACGTACTCGGAGCGGAAGTAGCCGATGTGCGCGATCGGCCCGCCGAACGAGGTCACGCCGAGGCGCAGCGCGACGGCGAAGACTTCGAGCACCCGACTCACCGCGCGTACCCTACCGGACCTTCCGACGGCACGACGCGGCAGAGCGTCGGCCCTTCTCGTTCGACTTCGCAGCCGTCGGCGCCACAGGCGAGCAGTCCCTGGCGAAGATCGACCAACTAAAGAAGTTGTGGGGTAATGAGAAGTATGGAACGCTCGGCTTCTCGGTCCGCAGGTCCCGCGTCGAGTTCATCAACGCCACCGCGCACGACCCCGACCGGGGAATCTTCTCGGGAGCCCTCGCTCTGGAAGAATGGGCCGCCCGAGGGCATGGACCCGGACCTCGTGCGCTTGCTGGAGGAGTGGGCCAGGACCCCTCCCTCGGAGGAGAACTACGCGGAGGCCGACCGTATTCTGGCCGCGCTCCCCCCGTCGGGGGCTCCGGGACGTACATCAAAGGCGCGGGTGTACCTCAACTCTCCGAAGCGGAGCACCTCGCCCGAGTAGCGGGCGGGCGTGAGCGGGGCATCAACGCCCCGTTCGCCGAGCGACTCGCCGCGGCGCGCGAGGACCTCACCGACCTCTTGCAGCGCAAGCGGGTGCCGAGTGACCTACCGCTTCGACGGCACCGAGTACGACTTCCTCTCGAACTTCCACCCGAGCCCGATCTCCCTGTACGGCAAGACGTACCCGACGGTGGAGCACCCGACGCCGCACACCGTGCAATACGTGCGGACGACGCTCACCCGCGGGACGATATCGCCAGCCTACAGAGCCGGGCGCGATCCCGGCTAACCGGCTTCGAAACCGCCGTGCGGTGCTAGCGCGCGGCGGTGAGCGTGAGGGGCGGCTGCGGAGCCGGCACGCCCTCTTCGTCCTCGAGCATCTCGCGGACCAGCTCGCGCATCTTGGCCCGGGCCTCGGTCAGCGCGCGCTCGCCGAGCGCGGTGATCTCGTAGTACTTGCGCACCTTGCCTTCGACGACGCGGTCCTCGCGCTCGAGATACCCCGAGGCCTCCAGCGCGTGCAGGAGCGGGTAGAGCGTGCCGGGCGACAGGTGATAGCCGTGGCGCTCGAGCTCACCCAGGAACCACACGCCGTAGATCGGGCCCTTGCTCGCGTGGTGGAGGACGTGGACCTTCACGAAGCCGAGGAAGAAGTCGCGGAGCATCTGGCTTGCGGTCACATTTTCTGGCATCCCGGTCTCTCCACTGGCACCGTCGGCCGATATCCGTAGCCGAGTGTAGGGCAGCAGAGAGGGGCTCACCTAACCATCATGCTCCCGCTAGGCGGGGTCGCGACGGCCGCTCCTTCTATTCCGGCGAGCCGGAGCTCGCGCGCCCGATGGCAGCGCACGAAGCGCCCGGGCTCGAGCTCCTCCCACGCCGGCGCCTCGGTCTTGCAGCGCTCCACCACGTACGGGCAGCGCGGGTGGAAGTAGCAGCCGGACGGGGGCGCCGCGGGGTTCGCGACCTCGCCGGAGAGCGGGCGCCGCGCGGTGCGCATCCGCGGGTCCGGCTTGGGGACCGCGGCGAGGAGCGCCGAGGTGTACGGGTGCAGCGGCCGCGCGAAGAGCGGCTCGCGATCCGCCAGCTCGACCATCTGGCCCACGTACATCACCGCGACGCGGTCGCTGATGTGCTTGACCACGCCGATGTTGTGGGCGACGAAGACGTAGGTCAGGCCGAAGCGGCCCTGAAGCTCGAGCAGCAGGTTGAGGATCTGGGCCTGCACGGAGACGTCCAGCGCGGACACCGGCTCGTCGGCCACGACGAGGCTCGGGTTGAGGGCGAGCGCGCGCGATGCCGACCCGCTGACGCTGCCCGCCGCTGAACGCGTGCGGGAAGCGGCGCATGTACTCCGGACGGAGCCCCACGAGGCGCAGCAGCTCCTCGACCCGGTCGATGCGCTCCGCGCGACTCTTCATGCCGTTCACCAGCAGCGGCTCGCCGATGATGTCGAGGATCGTCATGCGCGGGTTCAGCGACGAACACGGGTCCTGGAAGATCAGCTGCATCTCGCGCCGCAGCGGTCGCATCTGTCCGCGCCCCAGCCGCGCGACGTCGACGACGTCGCCCGAGGCGCGCTTGAACTCGATGGTCCCGCTGGTGGGGTCGATGGCGCGCAGGATGCAGCGCGCCGTCGTGGTCTTGCCGCAGCCGCTCTCGCCGACGAGCGCGAGGGTCTCGCCCTTGCGGACGTCGAACGACACGTCGTCCACGGCGCGGACCTGCCCCACCACACGCCGCAGCAGTCCGACCCGGATCGGGAAGAACTTGCGGAGGGCACGGACCTCCAGGATGTTGCGGTCATCCACGGCGGGAGATCACCTCCGCGTCCCGCAGATGGCACGCGGCCGAGTGCCGCGGCTCGAGCAGGATCCGCTGGGGGACGATCTCGTCGCAGATGCCCTTCATGAAGTGCTCGCAGCGCGGGTAGAACGGGCAGCCGGCGGGCCGGTTGAACGGGTGTGGAATCGACCCCGCAATGGTCGGCGGCCGGACCCGCGCGGTCTGGTTCACGCTCGGGATCGAGCGCAGCAAAGCCTGCGTGTACGGGTGCTGCGGTGCGTGGAAGATCCGGTCGACGGGGCCCTGCTCGGCGACCCGGCCGAGGTACATCACGACGACGTCGTCCGCCATCTCCGCGATGACGCCGAGGTCGTGCGTGATCAGCAGAATCGCCATCTTCGTCTTGGCCTGGAGCTCGCGGAGGAGCTCGAGGATCTGGGCCTGCGTGGTCACGTCGAGCGCCGTGGTCGGCTCGTCCGCGATCAGGATGCGCGGCTCGCCGGCGAGCGACATCGCGATCATGGCGCGCTGCCGCAGCCCGCCGGAGAGCTGCCACGAGTACTCGCTCATCCGGCCCTCGGGCCGCGTGACGCCGACCAGTCGCAGGAGCTCGATCGCGCGCTCCCGCACGGCCTTGGGGCCGAGCGTGGAGTGCAGCCGGATCGCCTCGGTGAGCTGGTCGCCGATGGTGTGGACGGGGCTGAACGACGTCATCGGCTCCTGGAAGACGAGTCCGATCTCCCCGCCCCGGATCTCCCGCATCTCGCGCCCGTCGGGGTCCAGCTTGGTGAGGTCCTGCTGGTCGCCGTTCGGGCGCCGCAGGAGGATCTCGCCGCCGACGATGCGGCCCGGCCGCTCGACGATGCGCAGGATCGACCGGGCGGTGACGCTCTTGCCGCAGCCCGTCTCGCCGACCACGCCGAGGGTACGGCCCGCGAAGAGATCGAACGACGCGCCGTCCACGGCTTTGGTCGTGCCTTCGTCCGCGACGAAGTACGTCTGCAGGTCGCGTACGCGCAGGATGCGGTCCGACTCCGGCGGCGCTGGCCGGGGCGGCTGCGCCCCTCCGGGCGCGGTCGTCGTCTCAGTCGCCACCGGTCCCCCCAACACGAACAGCGATATCGCCGCGCGATCCTACTATCTCCATTGATGATCTCGGCGATGACGCGCCGCGCGACCGTGGGGTTCTACTTCCGGCCGCAGACGCCGTTGATCGGGGACCTCGTCCGGCTGTGGCGCATGTCCGACGAGTCGACCGTCGACCGGCTCTGGGGCTTCGATCACTTGCTCTCGATCGGCCGGGGCAAGGGCAAGGACCCGACGCTGCCCGTCTACGAGGGCCTGACTCTGCTCACCGCGATGGCCACGCTGACCCGCCGCGTGCGCGTCGGGCTGATGGTCGTGGGCAACCTCTACCGGAGCCCGAGTCTCGTCGCGAAGGCGGCGGTCACGGTCGACCACCTCTCGAACGGCCGCCTCGACATGGGCTTCGGCGCCGCGTGGAAGGAGGACGAGTTTCGCGCGCTCGGCATGCCGTTCCCCGATCTCCGTGAGCGGAGCGACCGCTTCGAGGAGGCCTGCGCGGTGCTGAAGATGCTGTGGACCGCGGACCGCGCGTCGTTCGAGGGCAGGCACTACACGCTGCGCGATGCGATCGCCGAGCCCAAGCCGGTGCAGAAGCCGCATCCGCCGCTGTGGATCGGCGGCTCGGGGCCCAAGCGCACGCTGCGCACGGCGGCGCGCTTCGCCGATGCCTGGAACTCGCCGAAGATGAGCTTCGACGAGAACATCGCGCTCGGCCGCGTGCTCGACGGACACTGCGCGGCGATCGGCCGCGACCCGCGGTCCATCCTCCGTTCAGTCGAGGTGCCGTCGGATCCCGACGCGGCGCAGCGCGCGGCCGAGGCCTATCTCGCCGCGGGCGTCACCGATTTCGTGCTGCGCCTGGACGACGACGACCTGCTCGGCGACGCGGAGCGGAAGATCCGCGATCTCGTTCCGCGCCTGCAGGCGCTCTGATGATTCGCGCGATCGCCGCGCGGTACAGTGGGCACTCCGCCGCATCCATTCAGCAGGGGAGGCATGCGTGAAGAGGGCGTCCCGTCTCGAGAAGCTTCCGCCGTACCTCTACGTGGAGATCCGCCGCAAGACGCGCGAGGCGCAGGCGCGCGGCGTCGACGTCATCAGTCTCGGCGTGGGCGATCCCGACATGCCGACCCCGCAGCACGTCATCGACGCGCTGAACAAGGCGGCAGCGGACCCGGCCAACCACCAGTACCCGACCGGCGAGGACCGCGGGATGCCCGCGTTCCGCACGGCCGTGACCGACTGGTACAAGCGCCGGTTCACGGTGACCCTGGACCCGGAGACCGAGGCGATGGCGCTCATCGGGAGCAAGGAGGGCAACCACCACATCGCCCTCGGCCTCCTCGACCCGGGTGACGTCGCGATCGTGCCGGACCCGGGCTACCCGGCGTACATCGCAAGCGCGATCTTCGCGGGCGCGGAGGTCGCGCGCGTGCCGCTCCGGGCCGAGGACGGCTTCCTCGTCGACTTCGACGCGATCCCCGCGGATCTCGCCCGCAAGGCGAAGTGCATTTGGCTTTCCTACCCGAACAACCCGACCACCGCAACCGCGACGGTGGACTTCTACCGCAGGGCCGTGGCGTGGGCCAAGAAGTACGACGTCGTGCTGGTCAGCGACAACCCGTACTCCGAGATCTCGTTCGACGGTTTGTACGTGCCGAGCATCCTCGAAGCCGAGGGCGCGAAGGACGTCGCGGTCGAGTTCAACAGCCTGTCCAAGCCGTACAACATGACCGGCTGGCGCATCGGTATGGCCGTCGGCAACGCCGACATCATCTCCGCGATCGCGAAGGTCAAGGAGAACACCGACTCCGGCCAGTTCAACGCGATCCAGTACGCCGGCATCGCGGCGCTCGAGGGACCGCAGGACATCGTCAAGAGCAACCTGGTCGTCTACAAGCGCCGCCGTGACCTCGCGGTCGACGCGCTGCGCGCCATCGGCCTCGAGCTGGACGCGCCGAAGGCGACGTTCTACGTGTGGGCGCCGATCCCCAAAGGCCAGACCTCGATCGAGTTCGCCGGCCGCCTCCTCGACGAGACGGGCGTCGTCGTCACACCGGGCATCGGCTACGGCAGCCGCGGCGAGGGCTTCATCCGCCTGTCGCTCTCGGTGCCGGACCCGCGCCTCGAGGAGGCGCTCGCCCGGATCAAGAAGGTCAAGGACCGCCTGCCGAGCGGGGCGGGAGGCCGCTAGCGGGATGCGCTTCACCAAGATGCACGGCATCGGCAACGACTACGTCTACGTGGACGGTTCGCAGGAGCAGGTCGCCGATCCGGCCGCGCTCGCGGTGAAGGTCGCGGACCGGCACTTCGGTATCGGCGGCGACGGGCTGATCATGATCCTGCCCTCGGACAAGGCCGACGTCCGCATGCGCATGTTCAACGCGGACGGCAGCGAGTCCGAGATGTGCGGCAACGGCATCCGCTGCGTCGCCAAGTACTCGTTCGACCACGGCCTGACCAAAGCGAACCCGATGCGCGTCGAGACCGGCCGCGGTGTGCTGACGCTCGCGCTCGAGACCGCCGCGGGCAAGGTCTCCACCGTCACGGTGAACATGGGCGAGCCGATCCTTCCGCTCGCGGACGTGCCGGTGGATGCGAGCCGCGTCGCCGCCACGGGCGCGCACACCTATCGCTTCACGCTCGAGCACGAGGGTGCCGGTCCGCTCGAGGCCGCGTTCGTGTCGATGGGCAATCCGCACGCGGTGCTCTTCGTCCCCGCCGTTGCCGCGATCGACCTCGACCGGCTCGGTCCGGCCGTGGAGCACCACCCGGCGTTCCCGCGCCGCATCAACGCGCACTGGGCCGAGGTGATCTCGCGGAGCGAGGTGCGCATGCGCACCTGGGAGCGCGGCAGCGGCGCGACCCTTGCCTGCGGCACCGGGGCGTGCGCCGTCGCGGTGGCCGGGGTGCTCACGGGACGCACCGAGCGCAGGCAGCTGATCCACCTTCCGGGCGGCGATCTTCAGCTCGAGTGGCGCGAGGCGGATAACTGCGTCTACATGACCGGCCCGGCGACCGAGGTGTTCAGCGGGGAGTGGTCGCTCTAGGCGAGCGTGCGGGGGCGGCGTCCGGAGGTACGCCTGTGTGCGCGCGACGCGTTCGCGGAGCCGACGGGCAGACTCGAACTGCCGACCGGTTGTTTACGAAACAACTGCTCTGCCGACTGAGCTACGTCGGCGCTGGGCGCCGACGACCGAGTTTACACCGGACCCCGCTTCCCGACTCCCACCCTCGGGCACAGACGGGCGAGCACGCACTCCTCGCACGCGGGCCGGAGCGCGGTGCAGACCGCGCGGCCGTGGCGGATGAGGTTCATGTGGGTGTCGTACATCTCCGCCGCGGGGATCGCGGCCTGGAGCACGGCCTGCGTCGCGATGGCGCTCGCCTTGGGCGGCACCAGGCCGAGGCGGATGGCGATGCGGTGAACGTGCGTGTCGACCGGGAAGTACGGCCTCCCCAGCGAGAAGAGCAGCACGCAGGCGGCGGTCTTGGGGCCGACGCCCTTGATCGACACGAGCAGGTCGAACAGCGCCCAGTGGCGCATGCCGCGGAAGGCCGCTGCGTCAAGCGGCCGGCCGCTCGCGCGGAGGCCGCGCAGCATCTCGCGGATGCGCACCGACTTCGTCGCCGCGAGGCCCCCGCGGCGGATCGCCCGCGCGACCGCAGGGACGGGCGCGTCGGCGACGTCGTTCCATGCCGGGAAGGCCGCGCGCAGGTCCTCGTACGCGCGGTCGCGGTTCACGTCGTTCGTGTTCTGGGAAAGCACGGTCAGCACGAGCTCGTCGATCGGGGGCAGCCGCCGCGGCGGCGGAGGCGGACCGTAGGCCTTCGCGAGCCTGCGCGCGATCTGCCTGAGCCGGTCCAACGCGCCCGAGTCTCGGGAATGCGCGCCGGTCCCGCAACGTTTCCGCGCGTAGAGTGATCGTCATGCCGGAGGCGCAGCAGCGGCAGCAGCCGGCCCCCGCCGGCGACTTCGAGCAGCAGGCGCTGGGGCACCTCGCCGCGCTCTACCGGACGGCGCTCCGGATGACGCGTTCCGCCCCGGACGCCGAGGACCTCGTCCAGGAGACCTACATCCGCGCCTTCCGCTTCCGGGAGCAGTTCACGCCGGGCACGAACCTCCGGGCCTGGTTGTTCCGGATCCTCACCAACACCTTCATCAACACCTACCGCAAGCGCTCCGCGGAGCCTCAGCTCACGGAGCTGGACGACGTCGAGGAGAGCGTCCTGTACCGGCGAATGTCGGAGCGGGGAGCCGCCTCCAGCGGCGGCGATCCCGAGCGGGAGACGCTCGACACGATCGTCGACGGCGAGGTGCAGACGGCCTTGGAGGAGCTCCCGGAGCGCTTCCGGGGCGTGGTCCTCCTCGACGCCGAGGGGTTCTGCTACAAGGAGATCGCCGACATGATGGAGATCCCGATCGGCACCGTCATGTCCCGCCTGCACCGCGGCCGGAGGTTCCTCCAGCAGCGGCTCGCCGGCTACGCCCGCAAGCAAGGGCTCGCCGCTCTGCGGACCACGGACACGAAGTCGTGAGCGCCGAGCTCGACTGCGCCGAGCTGGAGCGCCGCCTCTTCGAGTTCCTCGACCAGGAGCTCCCAGAGCAGGTGTGCGCCGCCGCGCGCGCGCACCTCGCCCACTGTCCTCCGTGTGAGGGCCGGCTCGCTCACGAGGAGCATTTCCTCGCGCGCATCCGCCAGTGGTGCACCTCCGACACGGCACCCGACGGCGTCCGCGAGCGACTCCTCATCCGCCTCCGACGGCTCGACTCCCACCGCGGCTGACCACTCTCCCCTGCGGCTCCCACCCGATCACCGCACGACCCAAGTGTTGACATTTCGCGCTTGACTGTGGCCAAATTGCGCGAAAGACGTGGCCAGGAGGAGGTGATCCCTGATGCCCGCCAAGAAGAAGGCCGCCAAGAAGGCCGCCAAGAAGAAGAAGTAGTTCTGTCTCCGTGACCGATCCGGTCACAGAGTGAAGCGTCACTTGCGGCACCTTTCGCGAACCCGCCGATCCGCGTAGGCCACGCGGATCGGTTTCTTTTTGGGCAGTACGCTTCGCGCGATGTCTGCTCCATCCGGTGAGCGCACCGCCCCCTCGATCGAATGGCTCGCGCTCGCGAGCGGCCTCGTCCTCGCGCTCAGCCTCGACCTGATGCTCTCCGTCGTTCGGGTCCCGCCGGTGGTCGGGCCGCTCGCCGGCTGCGGTTTTGGCGGGTTTTTGGCCGGAAGACTGGCCAAACGGGGCGGTCTGCTCCACGGCGCGTACGTCGGTGCGGGCTGGATCGCGCTCGAGGCGTTCGGTGTGGTGCCATCGATCGGCGGAGCGCCGGGAGGCGGCGTCGTGGCCGAAACGGTCACGATCATCGCGCTCGACGCGGTGCTGCTCGCAGTGACGAGTGCTGGCGGGTGGCTCGCGAAGAGGTCCTGACTAGGTCTTGGTCTTCTTCGGGTAAGGACAGAGCGCGAGCACAGGACAGCACGGACACTCGGGCGTCGGCATGCAGGTCCGCCGCCCGTGGAGCACCAGGTTCCAGGTCGCCTTCACCCAGTCCTTCCTCGGGAAGAACGCGCGCAGGTCCTCCTCGATCCGGTCCGGCTCAGCCGACTTCGAGAGGCCCAACCGCCCGGCGACCCGGGCGACGTGCCGGTCGACCGCGATCGCCGGGATCCCGAAGGCGCTCCCGAGGACGATCGATGCCGTCTTGCGACCAACCCCCTTGAGCTTCACCAGCTCCTCCATGGAGGCGGGCACCTCCCCGCCGTACATCTCGAGCAGCCCCGCGGACGCGGCCTTCAGCGCCTTCGCCTTCTGCCGGAAGAAGCCGGTCGCGTGGACGTCCCGTTCCAGCTCGGCCGAGGGCACCCGGACGTAGTCGGCGGGCTTGCGGTACTTCTTGAACAGGCCGCGGGTGACTTCGTTGATCCGCTCGTCCCGGGCTTGAGCGGCGAGGATGGTGGCGACGAGCAGCTCCAAGGGGCTTGCGAACTCGAGCGTCGGGCCCCAATCCGGGTAGGCCTTTGCCAAGCGGCCCAGCAGCACCGCCGGGGTAAGGCGGGGCTTCGCGGCCGGGCTTACGTCAGATCCGCCCAGGTGACGAGCATGTTGAACGCGCGGTACCAGACGACGACGCTCCGGATGCGCCCGGGGTCCAGCCCCGCGGGGACGTCGTAGTTGAACGAGCCGTTCGTCGCCTTTAAGGCGCCCAAGTGGGTCGTGTTCGCCGGCACGTAGCGGCCACCGACGTCCGTCGACAGATAGATCTGGATGTCGGGCGCGTTCGAGATGGCGACGGACTCGAACCGGAGGATCCGGGCGTCTCCCGTCTCCACCACGCGCACCTCACCCGTCCCGTGGTGGGTCGGGTCCACGTACTGGAGCTTGCCGGCCTTCAGCGTCCGCGCCGCCACGGGCGCGGCAGTCGACCCGGGCGCGGCCGGCGCGGGGAGCGCCTCGTCGGCGTACGTCTTCAGGAAGAGCGGCGACCCGAGCCACCACGCGATGGCGAGGGCGGCGGCGGCGCCGACCGCGAGCCCGGGTTTCACGAACCAGCGCTTCGTGTCACAAGCCTACCCTGTCGCTTGCGGAGGCCGCCGTTCTCGGCCCGATCGGGGCGGACCACCGTTACGGCTTCACGCGGCTGGGCCACAGCACCATCCCCTCGCCCGACTCCTCGAATCCGGCGGCCGCGAGCGCGCGCGCGGCGGCGCTGTGCGCGGCCGGAGCGTCGTCGAAGGTCTCGACCGCGAGGCGCCGGCTCC
>VGPA01000020.1 GCA_016875665.1 Chloroflexota bacterium
ACGAGCTCGCCGGACCGCGAGCTCGTGGAGCGGTGCGTCGCGGCGTACGGCGCGCAGGAGAGCGACGGGCGCTGGCGGCTGCGGCCGGAGGACGCGCTCGTGCGGCGGCAGGCCGAGCAGGCGTCGCTCGCGGCCAGTCTGCTCGAGTGCGGGCACCGGCTCGGCTTCCGCGTGCGCGTGGGGCGCGACCTGGAGCGGCGCCCGCTGCCGACGGCGCTCGCGGACCGCGGCGCCATCCTCGCCGACCTCCTGGACGACCGCGACCGCGCCGCACCGCTCGCGCGCGCCGTGCGCGGGCCGGCCGAGGTGCTCGAGCAGATCGACGTGATCTGGTTCGGGCGCGGCCAGATGGTCTTCCTGTGGCAGCTGGATTGGACCGCCCGCGTGCACCGGAGCGTGGTGCAGCTCGGCGAGGCCATCCCGGACGACGATCGGGTCTTCCGCTTCTGCGCGATACCCGACGAGCGGCGCGGCCTCGTGGGCTACAAGATGGTCCGCTCCGAGGCCCTCGCGGAGGCCGTCCGCAAGCGTGCATGGCGGTTCGTGAAGTGGAGCCCCCTGCGGCGCTTCGTGGACGATCCGGCCGCAGCACTGGGCGATCTGGAGGCCGTGCTGGGCCTGGAGCCGGCCGTGGAACAAGCCGGACAGCAGATGGCGTTCAAGTGGTAGCCGTCACGCGTTGGTACAGTCGAGGCGCGCGGCAGACACTCAATCGAGCGAATGTGAGGAGCGATGCAGATGGCTAAGCCCACCCCGGTCACGGACCAGAACTTCGAGGCCGAGGTTCTCAAGTCCGATACGCCCGTCCTGGTCGACTTCTGGGCAACGTGGTGCGGTCCGTGCCGAATGGTCGCCCCGGTCCTCGAGGAGATCGCGGCCGAGACCGACAAGGTCATCATCCGGAAGATGGATGTCGATGCGGACCCGCTGACGCCCGGCCGGTACGGCGTCCGCGCGATCCCGACCATGATCCTGTTCAAGAACGGCAAGGAGGCCGAGCGCATCGTCGGCTTCATGCCCAAGGAAAAGCTCCTCAACCAGCTCAACCCCAAGCTGGACTGACCGCGCCGCTCATCGCCGTCGTCGAGGGCCCCCGGAGGCGGGGGCCCTCGCTTTACAGCCTCGATACCCATTTCTCATGGCCGGATAGGACATGACCCCGGGCAGGCGCCGAGGATGGTCACCGAGACGATCCAGCGGAGGAAGACGATGCAGACCTACGACGACGGGCCGCTCGGCTACGAGCAGCAGGCCTCCCCTGCGGCCCCGGCGCGCCCGAAGCAGCGGCGCGGGACGGGCGGCATCGGGCGGGCGCTCAGCATCGGGCTCCTCGGTGCCGCGTTCGCGGCGAGCACCGTTGTCGGCGGCGTCGTCGGCGCTCTCGTCACGGTGCAGGTGCTGGGCCACGGATCGACGCCGGCCCCGATCGCGTCGATCCCGGCGCTCCTCACGCAGACGTCCGCACCGCCTCAGGCGGGGTCGACCCTCGCCGCCTCGATCTACGCCGCCGCCAATCCGTCGGTGGTGCAGATCGCGGTCGGCTCGGCCAGTCCCCGCGGCGGCTCGGGAAGCGGCTCGGGCTTCGTCGTCGACAACCGCGGCTACATCCTCACCAATCAGCACGTCGTCCAGGGGGCGGGGTCGATCAGCGTCCGGTTCGCCGGCGGCGAGACCCGCACCGGCCAGGTGGTGGGCAGCGACCGCGCCAACGACCTCGCCCTCGTCAAGGTCGACCTGCCCGCGGGGGTGAGGGCGCTGCCGCTCGGCGACACCTCGACCCTTGCGCCCGGCGACCTCGCCGTCGCGATCGGCTCGCCGTTCGGCCTCGCGGGCACGGTGACGCAGGGGATCGTGAGCGCCGTTGACCGGAGCTGGCAACCCTCGAACGGCCCCGTGCGCCGCAATCTGATCCAGACCGACGCACCGATCAACCCTGGCAACTCCGGCGGCCCGCTGCTCAACGCCCGGGGTGAGGTCGTGGGGATCAACGCGATGATCGAGAGCCCCGTCCAAGGATCGGTCGGCATCGGCTTCGCGATCTCGGTCAACGTCGCGAAGGCGCTGCTGCCGCAGCTCGAGACCGGCGCGAACATCGAGCCGGTGTGGATGGGCGTCTCGGGAACGACCGGTGACGGCGGCGCGCTCCTCCAGAGCGTCATCCTGGGCGGTCCCGCCTCGGCCGCCGGCCTTCGGGCCGGGGACGTGATCACGAAGATCGACGGCGTCGGCGTGAGGGACGTCGGCGACATCGCTCGCCTGATCACCGGGAAAAGGGTCGGCGACACGATCCGCGTCACGTACCTGCGCGGCGGCCAGGAGCAGACGGCTCAGATCACGCTCCGGGCGTGGCCCAACAGCTAGCGCTCCATTCGCGGCCTTCACCGCGACCGTGTCCGCCGCTCATCGCCGCACGTCTCGACTCGGTGTGACGCAGCGTGCACGCTGGCCGCGGGGACAGTTCGCGCTACCTTGGAAAGGTGACGGCCGTCTCGTCGACGATGCCTGAGTTCGACCCCAAGCCGGTCGTGCTCGAGGGAAGGCACATCCGCCTCGAGCCGCTCCGGGACGAGCACATCCCCGAACTCTGGCGTGCGGCGGACGACGATGAGATCTGGGCCTACCGCGGCCAGCGGCCGCGCCGCGAGGCCGAGTACGCGGAGCTCCTGCGCGAGACGCTGACCGGACCCGCCTGGGGAAAGCAGGTCGCATGGGTGACGCGGCGGAAAGCCGACGGGCTCGTGCTCGGCTCCACCCGCTACTTCCGGATCAGCCCGCCGAACAGGAGTCTCGAGATCGGCTGGACGTCGCTCTCGCGAGAGGGCCGCCGCACCGCCGCCAACACGGAAGCGAAGTCCCTCCAGCTGCGGCACGCGTTCGAGACGCTCGGTGCGATCAGGGTGTCGTTCGGCGTGGACGAGCGGAACGCCCGTTCGCGCGCTGCCGTGGAGCGGATCGGCGCGACCTTCGAAGGTGTGCTCCGCCGCGACACGGTGCTGCGGGACGGATACGTACGATCCTCGGTGATCTATGGCATCACCGACGCCGACTGGCCCTCGGTGAAGCGGCGCCTCGAACGTCTGATGGCGCGCTGACGGCTCGCGCAACGATGAGCGTCAGTCTCCGGTCTGGACGCGAGGTGAGCGTCGCCGTGTTCCGCGAGGGGCGTGTGCTCGTCATGCGCTCGAGCCGCGGGGGCACGTGGAGCCTGCCCGCGGGCGGCGTCGAGGTGGGGGAGGCGGTCCGGGACGGCGCGGCACGCGAGCTCCGCGAAGAGACCGGCCTCGTGGTGGAGCCGGCGGCGCTGATCGACGTCGGCTACACCGAGCGGTACCCGACGAGCGCGGACACGAGCATCCGGCACGTGTATCCCCTCGGAGTGACCGAGGTAACCCTCACCGGCTATGCGGTGGAGGCCCCGCTCGGATGGGAGCCCGTTCTCTCGGACGAGCACGTCGACGCCATCTGGACCGAGGTGCCCGACGCGATCGCGCGCCTGTACTGGCCTCACCCGGGAGGTCGTGCGCAGAGGGGCGTCGTTCGTGGAGCGGGTCCTGCGCGAAGCGCGCGGGGCTGTCGATTCGAACGATGCGGCCCGGCGCAGCGGCTGACACAATCTCCGCATTGAAAGCGGACTCCGTCACCTACCGGGTCGTCGAAGGCTGGGAGCAGCTCCCCCGGGGCTACGTGCATCGCGACGTCGCGGCGGTCGGCGTGGACAAGAAGGGGCAGGTGTACCTCTTCTGCCGGGGCGAGCACCCGGTCATGGTCTACAGCCGCGAGGGCAGGTTCCTGCGCTCATGGGGCGAAGGCAAGTACACCATGCGCACCCACGGGCTCACGATCGGCCCCGACGACTCGATCTGGCTCACGGACGACGCTGACCACACGGTCCGCAAGTGCACGCTCGACGGCGAGGTGCTGCTCACGCTGGGCGCGAGCGGCACGCCGTCGGACAGCGGGTACGACGGCAGCAACCTGGCGACCATCACGCATCGCGGCGCGCCGTTCAACCGCCCGACCAACGTCGCGATCGCGGCGAACGGCGACGTGTACGTCTCGGACGGCTACGGCAACTGCGGCGTGCACCGCTTCACCGCGAAGGGCGAGCTCATCCAGTCGTGGGGCGAGCCGGGCACCGGCCCCGGACAGTTCATGCTCGTCCACAGCGTGGCGATCCACCCCGAGGACGGCCGCGTGTTCGTCTGCGACCGCGAGGGTGAGCGGATCCAGATCTTCACCCCCGACGGGAAGTTCCTCGACCAATGGACGGACGTGCAGCGCCCGACCCACCTGATGTTCGACGGGCGCGGCCACGCCATCGTGTCCGAGCTCATGTGGCAGGCCGGCATGACCTCGTACCGCCGGGGCACGATCGAGCGCCACCACGGGAGCCGGATCAGCATCCTCGACGCGGCGACGGGCCGCCTTCTCTCGCGTCTGGGCGACCGACCGCCGGTCGACGAGACCTGGGGCTCCGGCGACCCACACCTGCCGGGCAACTTCTGCGCGCCGCACGGGATGGCGCTCGACGCCAACGGCGATCTCTACGTGGCCGAGGTCACCTGGCAGATTGGCGTGCGCGCGAACCTCGTGCGCCCCGACTGCCACACCTTCCAGAAGTTCGAGCTCGTCCGCTGAGCAGCCGGCGCGTCAGCGCCCCAGGCGCTCGAGGTCGCTGTCGACCATCATCCCGATCAGCTCTTTGAAGCCGACCGTCGGCGCCCAGCCGAGCTTCTGCTTGGCGAGCGAGGCATCACCGACCAGCAGCTCGACCTCCGCGGGGCGGATGAGGGTCGGGTCGCTCTTGACGAACTTCTGCCAGTCGAGGCCAACGTGGCCGAAGGCGACCTCGCAGAGCTCGCGCACGGTGTGCTGCTCGCCGGTCGCGATCACGAAGTCGCACGGCTCGCTCTGCTGGAGCATGAGCCACATCGCGCGGACGTAGTCGCCCGCGAAGCCCCAGTCGCGGCGGGCCTCGATGTTCCCGAGCTTGAGCTCCTTGTCGAGGCCCTTCTTGATGCGTGCGACCGCGTGCGACACCTTGCGGGTCACGAACTCGAGGCCGCGGCGCGGGCTTTCGTGGTTGAACAGGATGCCCGACGTTGCGTGGAGGCCGTACGACTCGCGGTAGTTGATCGTGATCCAGTGGCCGTAGACCTTGGCCACGCCGTACGGGCTGCGCGGATAGAACGGCGTCGACTCGCGCTGCGGCGTCTCGTGCACCTTGCCGAACATCTCGCTGGAGCTCGCCTGGTAGAAACGGATGTCGGGGTCGACGGCCCGGACGGCGTCGAGGAGCCGGGTCACGCCGAGCGCCGTCGCCTCGCCCGTAAACACCGGCTGCGGCCACGACGACGGCACGAACGACTGCGCCGCGAGGTTGTAGACCTCGGTCGGCCGGTGCTCGCGGATGATCCCGCTGAGGGAGGTTTGATCCAGCATGTCGCCCTGGGTGAGCACGAGGCGCTCCTGGATGTGGGCGATTCGCTCGAAGTTGATGGTGCTGGTGCGGCGGACCATGCCGACGACCTCGTAGCCGTGCGCGAGCAGCAGCTCCGCGAGGTACGAGCCGTCCTGGCCGGTGATGCCGGTGATGAGCGCTCGCTTCGTCATGCTCCTTGTGTAGCGGAGCGGCCTCCGCGGCGTCAGCTAACTGGCTTGGCAGCCCGCTTTGGCACACTGGGCACGTGGATGCCCTCGGCGAGCGGATCGCGCGACTGCGGCAGGCCGCCGGGATGACGCAGCAGCAGCTCGCCGACCGGATCGCGATCTCGCGCGTGGCCCTCTCGCACATCGAGGCGGGCATGAGCTGGCCGAGCGAGCGCACCGTCGTGCTCCTCGCCGGGATCTTCAAGGTCGAGCCGCCGGAGCTGGTCGCGAGCACGACCTACCCCGCCGAAAAGGCGGAGCGGCTGCCCACGGTCGCCTGCCGCTACACCGAGGCCGAGCTCCAGGCCCGACTGCGCGAGGCGTCGCCTAAGCGGTGATCTCGCGCAGGTGCCCGGTGTCCGAGTCGTAGACGAAGCCCCGCACGTGCTCGCGGTGGAGCAGGAACAGGGACCTCCGGACCCGGACGATCGACTGACGCACGTTCGCGTCGAGGTCGGTGAACGACTCGATGGCGAACGAGGGCGCCGTGCCGGTCGTCTCCTGCAGCTCCCTGCGGAAGCCGTCGTCGGTGACCTTCTGCATGCCGCAGTCGGTGTGGTGGATGAGCATGATGTCGCGCGTCTCGAGGCGGCGCTGCGAGACCGCGAGCGATCGGATGACGTCGTCGGTGATGATGCCGCCCGCGTTCCGGAGGATGTGCGCTTCACCCTCCTTGAGGCCGAGGGCCGCGAAGATGTCGAGGCGCGAGTCCATGCACGCCACGATCGCGAGATGCGCGGAAGGGCGCACGTCGAGATGTCGCTGGCCGTGCCGCGCGGTGAAGGCCGCGTTGTTCGCGAGGAGCCGGTCGATCACATCTGCCATAGGCCGACGATACTTGGAGCCGTGACCGAGACGCATGACCACATTGGCGAGCGCGTCGCCGCACTCGTTCTCACGGAGACGTGAGCGCCCTGCGCGGGGTCCCGCTCTCCGTCCTCGATACCGCGCCCGTGTCCGAGGGCATGACCGTCGGCGAGGCGCTGCGCAACTCGGTCGAGCTCGCGCGGATCACGGAGCGCCTCGGCTACCGTCGCTTTTGGGTGGCCGAGCACCACTCGTCGCCCGGCATCGCCTCGTCCTCGCCGGCGGTGCTCATCGCCCACGTCGCGCAGGCCACGAGCGCCATCCGCGTGGGGTCCGGCGGGGTGATGCTGCCCAACCACTCGTCGCTCGCGATCGCCGAGCAGTTCGGCATGCTCGAGGCGCTCCACCCGGGACGGATCGACCTCGGTATCGGCCGCGCGCCGGGAACCGACCAGCTCACCGCGTACGCGCTGCGGGGGTCGCAGGACAAGCTCGGCGCGGACGATTTCCCGGAGCAGCTCGGCGAGCTGCTGGCCTTCTTCAACGGCGAGTTCCCCGACGACCATCCGTACCGCCGCATCACCGCGGTGCCCGGCCTGGGCCAGATGCCGAAGATCTGGATCCTCGGATCGAGCCTGTTCGGGGCGAAGCTCGCGGGGATGATGGGCTTGCCGTTCGGCTTCGCCCACCACTTCAGCGCCGAGTTCACGCTGCCGGCGCTCGAGGCCTACCGGACCTCGTTCCGCCGGTCGGCGACCCTGGGTGAGCCGTACGCGCTCGTCGCCGCCTCCGTCGTCGCGGCGGAGACGGACGAGGAGGCCGAGCGGCTCGCGCTGCCGGGGCGCGTGGCCTTCGTACGCATGCGCACCGGGCGGCCGGCGCTCATGCCGAGCCCGACGGACGCGGCGCGGCACGTGTTCACCGACATCGAGCGCCGGCTGCTCGCGGACCCTGGGCGCGGCGGTCAGATCACCGGGGGCCGCGAGTCCGTGCGCCGCCAGCTCGAGGCGCTGCTCGCGGAGACGGGCCCGCAGGAGCTGATGGTGACCGCGCGGATGTTCTCGTTCGCGGACCGCGTGCGAACCTACGAGATCGTCGCGGAGCTCGCCGCTTAGTCCGCATCCTCCTCGTCGGCCGGGCGCAGGCGCCGGGCCGGGCCGCGGAGGTAGCGGAGTGCAGCCGCGCCCATCACCGCGAGGCCGGCCGCGACCACGTACAGCGCGCCCCCCGCGGCCATGCCGATCGCCGCGGCGACCCAGATGCTCGCGGCCGTCGTGAGGCCGCGCACCGTGGCGCCGGTGCGCCAGATCGTGCCGGCGCCGAGGAAGCCGACGCCCGTGACGATCTGGGCCGCGACACGGCTCGGATCGGCACCCACCGGTCCGAAGCCGTACATGGAGATCGCCATGAAGCCGGCCGAGCCGCCTGCGACGAGCATGTGCGTCCGGAGCCCGGCGGCGTGGTTGCCCGCCTCGCGCTCGAAGCCGATCAGGCCGCCGAGCAGCATCCCGGCGAGGATCCGCAGCAGGATCTCGAACTGGACCTCGAGCGCGACCATGCGGAGATCTTACGCGCGCCCGCGGGTGCCGCCGCGGCATCGGCCGCGCGCTAGCGGGCGCCGACTAGTCCTTCGCGGCGGGCCTGGCGCCCGCTGAGCGCTCGGTCTTCTGGTGGACGACCAGGACCGAGCACTTCGCGTGGGTGAGGACGGCCCGGGTGACGCTGCCGAGCGCCAACCGCTCGAGCCCGGTGCGTCCGCGGGTCCCGACCACGATCAGGTCGCCGTCCGACTCGCTCGCCTCGGCGATGAGCTCCGAGGCGGGATGCCCCTCGCGCAGCGCGGCCGTCGCGCGGCGGCCAAGGCGGGTGAGCACCTCGGCGGTTTCCCGCGTCTTCGTCGCGAGCGCCTTGCGCTGCGCGCCGAGGCCTTCCTGGTAGGCCTCGTACATGGGGCCGGTCGCGTGGCCGTCGATTCCGCTCGTGAGGGCCCACGGCATGTCGGTGTCGACCACACCGGTCACCTGCACCGGCACCTCCGCGAGCGAGGTGGCGAAGGGCGAGGAGGTCAGGTAAGCCAGGGCGCCCGCGGCGCCCGACGATCCGTCCTCCGCAAGGACGATCTTGTTGAGCGCCGGGCGCCTCGCGACGAGCACGGGGCAGGGGGACCGGTCCACGACCTCGGCCGCGACCGACCCGAGCAAGGTGGTCGCCAACGGGCCGCGGCCACGGCTGCCGACGATGACGAGATCGGCCTTCAGGTCGGCCGCCTGTCGAACGATCTCATCCGCGGCCCGGCCGACGCACACCACGTACTCGGTCAGGAGTCCGGGACGCTTCACGCCGGAGGCGGCGGACTGGAGCCCCTCGCGTGCGCTGGTCACCAGGGCGTCGTCGTACGTGTAGGGCGGCACGCCCAGCTCACCGCCCGCGCCGAGCGGTTCAATGCACGTGAGCACGCGGAGGAGGGTGTCGGGCGGCCAGGTCGTCGAGCGGGCGAGGTCGACCGCCAGGTTGCCGTTCTGGGACTGGTCCGTCGCGACGAGCACCTTCACCTCAGTCACCTCCCAGGCCAGGGGCAGCATCCATGCCGGCGTGGGCTCGTCGTAGGGCCGAACCGCCCTCATTTCCGGGAAGGACCGCCCTTCGTCGAGGCGCTCCCCGCCCTACTCGGTGACGGGCTCCGGTGCCCGCTTGGCGAGGTAGAACACCGGCAGCGCGGCGAGCGAGAGCACGAGCGAGAAGGCGACGAGGGCGGGGATGCTCGTGTCGTAGAGGAAGCCCAACGTGGCGCTCCCCGCGAACCAGAAGAGGCCGAACACGAGCGAGAACAGCCCGAAGCCGTACGCCCGCCGCTGCGCCGGGACCACGTCCGCGAGCGCCGCGCGCATGATGCTGCTCTGGGCGGTCAGGCCGATCGCCCAGAGGGTCACGCCCACGACCGCCACGGGAAGGGTGCCCAGGAAGACGAGAGGCGCGAACACCGAGCTCAAGCCGAACGTGACGAAGATCGCGGCGAAGCGGTTGCGGTCGTAGAGCCTCCCGAAGTAGAGGGCCACGGCGACGCGGGCGAGCGCGCCGATGGCGAAGAGGATCGGAATGACCTGGTCCGGAACGAGGCCGGTCTTCTTGAAGTGGAATGCGATGAGCGCGAAGTCCGCGAAACCCGCCCCGACCAGGCCCGCGGCGAGGACGTAGAGCCAGTAGCGCCGTCCGAGCCCGGCCGCCCCCGCTCGCGGCGACTTGCTCTCGAGATCGCGCGGCGAAGGGAACTGGAAGCGCGCGAAGAGCAGAACCGCGAAGCCGATCGCCGCGGGGACGAAGAGGATCCGCAGCGCGGTCTGGTAGTCGGCGACCGAGCCGAGGCCACCCGTCACGCCCATCGTCAAAACGGCGGCCATCAGCAGCGGACCGGTCAGCGCGCCGATCTGGTCCATCGTCTCGTTGATGCCGTAGCCCCAGCCGCGGCCCATCTTCTTGGTGGCGAATGAGAGCATCGCGTCACGGGTCGGCTGGCGGATGCCCTTGCCCATGCGCTCGATGAACATCAGGCCACCGCGTGCTCCCAGCGGTCGACGAACGCGAGGGCGGGTAGGGCGAACAGCTGCATCGCGTAGCCGACGATCGTGATCCGCCAATGGGCACCCGTGCGGTCGGCGGCGTATCCCGAGATGAAGCGAAGCGCGTAGCCGAGGAACTCGCCGGACCCGGCGGCGATGCCGACCGCCAGTGCGCTCGAGCCGAGGACTTGAAGAAACTGCCCGGTCAGGCTGCGCCCGCCCTCGTAGGTCATGTCCGAGAACAGGCTCACGAAGCCGATGAGCACCACGAAGGTCATCGCGGTGCCGCCGGCGAGCACCCGGGGCGCTCGTGACCCCGTTTCGTGGGTCATCTTCACCCCACCCCTCCCGGCGTGCGTCTCGCCGGTCGCATCGTATGGGCGCGTCGCGGGCCGATCAGGGCCGATCGGCCCTTGGGCGTGTGACCTTCCGCACCGCGCGAGCGCATCGCCCCGGGTCGCCGCGGTAGATTCCCGGATGCCAGATGGGGGCTCGTTCGGCGGCCTTGGACCGGCTCGGGCGGGGCTGGGTATGACGCCTGACTACTTCCGATCGCTCTTCGCCTACGGGTGGTGGGCGCGGGACCGCCTTCTTGCCGCCGCCGCCGGGCTGAGCGAGCCGGAGTACCGGCGCCCGAACGGCTTCACCTTCGGCAGCATCCGCGGCATCCTCACGCACACGCTCGATGGCGAGGCGCTCTGGGTCAGCCGCTGGCTTCAGGAGCCCGGCACCGAGATCACGGAGGACCAGGTTCCGACGATCGGCAGGCTCGCGGACAGGTGGAGCGCCGTGGAAGTCCGCACGCGGGCGTTCCTCGACCAGCTCGACGATGAGCGCCTGCGAGCGGTCATCGTGTCCCGCCGACGAAACGGCGAGGAGATCCGGCGGCCGCTCTGGCATGACCTTGCCCATGTGGTGAACCATTCAACCCAGCATCGGAGCGAGGCGGCCGAGGCGCTCACGATGATCGGCCGATCGCCGGGTGACCTCGACCTCTCGATCTACCTGCGGGCGCACGACTCGGCGGGGCAGCCCGGCCGGTAGCGGCCCGGAGCGCACACCCGCGTTGCTATCGGGGGGCGGGCCGAAAGGTCCGCCCTCCTGTATGGGAGAGAGGCACCACGTGCGGCAGGGCCGGCCCAAAGGCTCGGTGGCCGGCCAGCGCAGGATCAGCGAGAGGTGGATCGGGAGTCCGGGCGGCTGCCGAAGGCGTAGCGACCGCAGAGCAGCCGGCGGCGCTCAAAGCGGTCGGTGTTCAGGAGGCGCACGGCGACTTCTTCGCCGCGCCAATGTCCTCGACGTTCTGCGGACTGGTACGAGGGCCACCGCTCAAGAGGGCATTCCTTGTTCGAGTAGCCCTCGTAGAGGAACCCCCGCAGGAAGTTGGTCTTCGCTGAAGAAGCCCAGCAAGGCCCTTTCGGGCTGGGGAGGAAGGATTCGAACCTTCGATCGCCTGATCCAGAGTCAGGTGCCTTACCGCTTGGCCACTCCCCAGTGGGTGCGGTCGATGTTAAGGGAGATGTTAAGGGAGTCGAGGATCGCACCGCCTCCTCGGCGTGAGCGACCGCAATGCGCGACGCCGAGACCGCGGCGCTGCCGCGGGCCCTCGAGCGCACGATGCCTGAGCGCCCACTCCGCCTAGACTGGACCTCCTCCGAGGAGGTTCCGATGCGGGTCCCCCGCGGCTTCCGCGACATACTCCCCACCGAGGCGCGCGAGCTGCAGGCCATGGAGCGTGCGCTAATGGCCGCGTTTGCCTCGTACGGCTACGTGCCGCTCGAGCCGCCGATGGTGGAGTACGCGTCGTCCGCGGCGATGGTGGACGAGCGGCGGATGCTCCGGTTCCTCGACCGGGACGGCGGGCTGGTCGCGCTGCGCCCCGACATCACGACCTCGGTCGCGCGCGTGGTCGCGCAGCGGTACGCCGCCGCCACAGGCGCGCTCCGCCTGTCCTATTTCAACGCGGTCTTCCGGGAGGAGGCGGCGCTTCTGGGCGCGGAGCGAGAGCACGACCAGGCCGGGGTGGAACTGGTCGGCGTGGGCGGCTTGCGGGCCGACGCGGAAGTGATCGCGCTGCTCGGCGACGCGCTCGCCGTGTGCGGGATGCGCGATGCGACGATCGACGTCGGGCACGTTGGCTACCTCTCGGGCTTCCTCGCCGAAGCGGCGCCGGACCGGCGCGAGGCGGCGGCGGAAGCCGCGCGCGCCGGGGACTTCGTCGCCGCGTTCAAGGCGGCCGGTCTCTCAGAGGCGCAGCGCGGCGCGATGCG
>VGPA01000021.1 GCA_016875665.1 Chloroflexota bacterium
GCCGTCGGCGCGACGGCGAGCCGAGCGCGGAGCGAGCCGAGGTCGCCGCGGAGGAGCCCGACCGAGGGGTAGAGCAGCCCGCCCCCTTGCCGCGCGTTCTGCGCGCGGAGGGCGAGCAGCCCGGCCGCCGCCATGAGCGCGAGCGCGAGCAGGGCTTCCGGCGTCGCGAAGCGGAGGCCCCCGTCGAGCAGGCTCATGCTCGGGACCGCCCGCCGGCCAAGTCGTATTCCTCGGACACGGCCGCCTTCCGCAGGTAGTCGAGCGCGGACTGGAGGACGTCGTTCGCGTGGCGCGGCGAGGGCGGCAGCCGCCGGAACCGCACCACCTCGCCCTCACGGAGGAGGTCGTGGAGGAAGGCGGTCTGCGAACGCTCGACGCCCGCACGCTCGAGGTCGCTCCGCAGCTCGGATGCGGTGCGCTGTCCGGCGGCGATCCCGTAGCGACCCGTGAGGTACGTGCGGATCGCGCGCGAGAGTCGCTCGTAGTGCTCGTCGAAGCGGCCTTCATCCGGCAGGCGCTCGCGCGCGAGCCGGGTGAGGTCGTCCGCGGTCGCCAGGGCGAACCCCGCGGCCACCGGCTCGGGCTCCGCCGTGCGGCGGGCCGCGCGGCGCCGCGAACGGACGAGCGCGATGAGCGCGGACGCGCCCAGCCCGGCCGCCGCCAGCACCGTCACGGTCCGTGCGATCGCGTAGGGCGTCCCGCCCGGGATCTCCAGCGGCGGGCGGAGCGGCTGGATCCGCGTGGTGTCCTCGCCGTCGGCGATGACGCTCCCCACCTTCATCGCGATCGGCTCGGTGGTCACGGAGCCCTCGACGCCGCTGGGGTCGGCGAACCGGATGGTGATCGCCGGCAGGCTCGTCTCCCCGACCGAGAACGCGGTGATGCGGTAGCGGAAGCTCGTCCGGAGCGCGCCCGCGGCGAGGCCGGTCTGCTGTGCGTTGAGCGTCTCGAGCACCTCGAAGCGCCCGAGCGTGCGGGTCACCCCGGGATCGGTGATGCGGTAGCCCGCGGCGGTCCGCACCTCCACGGTGAGGAGCACCGGATCGCCGGCCGTGAGGAACACCTTGTCCAGCGCGGCGCGCGCGGTGACGGGATCGGCGGCGAGCCCCGGTGCCGCCATTAGCACCAGCAGCGTGGCAACGGCGAGCGTGCGGAGCGCGATCAATGCCGGCGAGTCCGCGCGCTGAAGAACGCGGCGAGGGCGGGCAGGTACGGCCGGTCCGTGGCGAGCTCAAGCGTGTCGAGCCCCATGCGGCCGAACGACCGGATGCGCTCCGCGCGCGTGAGCCGGGCGGCCGCGGCGTACGCCTCGCGCACGTCCGCACGCCCGGTGTCGATCGTGCGCGTCTCCCCCGTCTCGGCGTCCTCGAGCGTGACCACGCCCACCGACGGCAGGAGGCTCTCGCGCGGGTCGGACAGCGTGGCCGCGATCACGTCGTGCCTGCGGCCGAGCATGCGCAGCGGCGTCTCGAAGCCCGCGTCGAGGAAGTCCGAGAGCAGGAAGATCACGCTGCGCTTCTTGGTCACACTCCCGAGGAAGCGCGCCGCCCCGGTGATATCGGTGCGCGCGCGTGACGGGCGCGCGTAGAGCAGCGCGCGGATCATGCGGACGAGGTGGTCGTGGCCGTGGCGCGGCTCGTGGTAGTCCCGCACCCCGTCCGCGAAGAGCAGCAGCCCCACGCGGTCGTTCGCGCGCATGGCCGCGACGGCGAGCAGCGCCGCGACGTTGGCCGCCAGCTCGCGCTTGCTCGATGCGCCGGTCCCGAACCATGACGACGCCGAGACGTCGACGGCGAGCACGATGTTGAGCTCGCGCTCTTCGCGGTAGCGCTTGATGAACGGGTAGCCCACGCGCGCAGTGACGTTCCAGTCGATGGTGCGGACCTCGTCGCCGGGCTGGTACTCGCGGACCTCCTCGAACTCGAGCCCCGAGCCACGGAACACGCTGCGGTAGGCGTTCAGGAACCCTTCGTCCGCGAGCACGCGCGCCTTGATCTCGACGTCGCGGATCTTCTCATGGGGCACGCGGCCGGCCGGCGGAGCCGGCCGCCGCGACGCGAACCACCACATCGCCGTGCTAGGGCACCGGGACTCGATCGAGGACGCGCGAGAGGATCGACTCGGCGGTGATCTCTTCCGCCTCGGCCTGATACGACACGATCAGGCGGTGCCGCATGACGTCCGGTGCCACGCTCTTGATGTCGTCCGGCAGCACGTAGTCACGGCCGTCGAGGAACGCATGGGCGCGCGCCGCGAGCCCGGTGAAGATGCTCGCGCGGGGCGAGGCGCCGTACGCGATGAGCGGTTTCAACTCCGCGAGCCCGTGGTGCTCCGGCTCGCGCGTCGCGACGACGATGCGGACCACGTAGTCGCGCAGGCGCTCGTCCATGTGGATCGACCGCACGGCAGCGCGTCCGGCGAGGATCTGCTCAGGGGTCGCGATCCTCTGGACGGACGGCGGCGTCGCCGCGTTCTGCCGGTCCATGATCACCAGCTCCTCCTCCCGGGACGGGTAGCCGATGAGCACCTTGAGCATGAAGCGGTCGACCTGCGCCTCGGGCAGCCGGTAGGTGCCCTCGTGCTCGATCGGGTTCTGCGTCGCGAGAACCATGAACAGCGGGGAGAGCGGGTACGTGGTGCCGCCGATCGAGACCTGCCGCTCCTGCATCGCCTCGAGGAGCGCGCTCTGCACCTTGGCGGGCGCGCGGTTGATCTCGTCGGCCAGGAGCACGTCGGTGAAGATCGGCCCGAGCTGCGGGCGGAAGGTGTGGTCGGCCGGGTTGTAAACCAGGGTGCCGACCAGATCGGCGGGCAGGAGGTCGGGCGTGAACTGCACGCGCTTAAAGGTGGCGTCGACCGTGTCCGCGAGCGTTTTCACGGCGAGCGACTTGGCGAGCCCCGGCAGCCCTTCGACCAGGAGGTGCCCGTCGCACAGGAGCCCGAGCAGGAGCCGGTTGACGAGGTGCTCCTGCCCCACGATCACGCGCTTGATCTCGTGGATGACGGGCGCAACGAAGTCGCCGCGGCGCGCGACCTGGTCGTTCGGCGTGGAGGGCCGGAACGTGCTCGCCATCACGTGTCAGAGTAGGCTCTTTGCCGCGAATCCCTGTAAACTGGCGGCCACATGGCAGACCACTCCACCGCCCCGGAGACCTCCGGCCCCGAGGATCTGCGCGTCTTCCTGACCCTGTGCATCCCGATCATCGTGATCACGGTCGCGCTGGCCGCGTTCATCGTGAGCGTCCAGCCGCTCCGGGGGCAGTAGACAGCGCCGTTCAGGCGAGCTCGGCGACCTCTTCCGGCGTGAGGATCCAGTCGGCCGCCTTGGCGTTCTCCGCCACCTGCGCCGGCGAGGTGTTGCCGACGATGATCGAGCACACCGCCGGATTCGCCGCGAGCCAGGCGAGCGCGAGCTCGCCGATCCCCTTGCCGCGCTGCGCGGCGAACGCCCGCCAGCGTTCGACCTTCGCGAAGTTCTCATCGCTGAAGACCTGCGCGCCGTAGCGCATCCCCCGCCCGAAGCGCGTCCCCGGTGTGGGGGGCTTGCCCTGCTCGTACTTGCCGGTGAGAAACCCGCCGGCGAGCGGTGAGTACGGTACGAAGCCCACGCCGAAGTGGCGGCAGGCCGGCAGGACCTCTGCCTCCACCGCCCGGTCGAGCATGCTGTATCCGCTCTGCTGCACCGCGATTTGCTGCCAGCCGTGACGCTGCGCGAGACCGACGGCCTCCGCGACCTGCCATCCCGCGTGGTTGGAGAGGCCGACATAGCGGACCTTGCCGGTGCGGACCAGGTCCTCCGCCGCGCGGAGACTCTCCTCGAGGGGAGTGAGCGGATCCGGGAAGTGGAAGTAGTAGATGTCGACGAAGTCGGTGCGCAGGCGCTTGAGGCTCGCTTCGAGCCGTTCGCTGAGGCGCTTACGCGTGAGCCGCCCGCCGGATGCGAGCCCGGGGTCAAGGCGCGTACCCGTCTTGGAGGCGAGGACGAACGCGTGACGGCGCCCCTGGAGCGCCGCTCCCAGGAGCTCCTCGGATCTGGTCTGCGCGTACATCTCGGCGGTGTCCACGAAGTTGATGCCGAGCTCCTGCGCTTGGTCGATGACCGCCTTGGTGCCGGCTTCGTCGACCGGGTTGCCGAACATGTTCCCGCCGAGCCCGATGACGGAAACCTGCACGCCGGTCCGGCCCATCGTGTTGAAGCGCACGGCACCCTCCCTCGCTGATCGATGGAGCCTACCTTGAGGTGACCACCCAGTCCGCGGGAATGGGATGAACCCAGGTCTGCCCCGGTGCGAGCAGGATCTCCTCGCCGAGCACGGTCTTGAAGGTGAACGCCGCGTTCTCGTTCGCGCGCGACCAGGTCGCGACCTGCCGGAGCCCGCCGCGGATCACGTCGGCCCGCCCGGTCCCGGTGAGGCGCGCGTCGTACGAGATCGCGCCGGTGGAGTCGACGATCTGCGGCGCCGGGATGATGTCCGTGTAGAGAATGATCACGTTCGCCACGACGATCGGCTTGTTGTCGAGCGCGTCGATCGTGCGCACTGGCCGGCCCGCCACGTTCTGCGCACGCAGGTAGCCCGCGCTGGCCTCACCCCAGGTGTAGGTGACCTTGACGCTGTCCTCGCGGTACGGGATCACGAGCTCGGTCGCGGTGTCGGAGCCGAACATGCCGCCGAGCCGCGGATTGCGCGCGTCGGCGATGAACGACCAGCGCGGGACCTGAACCGGCCGCGTGTCGGCCTGGCGGATCGCCTCGCGCATCGCGGCCGTCGTCGTGACGACGTTGCTCGGCGCCGGGCGGCTCGCGATTCGCCCGTAGCCCCCCGTGTACGACGCGTTCAGATCGAGGTAGCGGCCCTGCGCCGCGTCGCGCTGGATGAGCGGCTCCGCGTACGCGGACGTACCCGAGTAGACCAGCGCGCCGCGCACCATGGGCGCGATCGAGCGGTCGGTGAGGCGTGCGCTGCGCACCGGCGCTATCTGTGCGGGCTCTTGGGAGTGGAAGATCGCGGCGATGCGCGTCACGAAGCCTTCGACGAGCGTCTCGAACACGATGTCCGCCTGTCCGAGACCGATGGGCGGCCGCGCGGCCGGCGCGTTGTCGACCTTCACCACGAGCGGCCGCCGGGTGGCGTTGCCGTTGCCGAGCGGCTTCCCCATCAGGGGCCAGCACTCCGCGCACGCCATGGGCTTGGCCTCCGGCGTGAACGGACGGTCCGTCGGTTCCGGCGTGGGCGCGGCGGAAGTGCTTGGCGGCTCCGCGACCGCCGCCGGCTCGCTCACGCACGAGACGAGCGTCAGAAGCGCGAGGACGAGCGCGAGCGCGCGGCGCATGCGCACCGATGCTAGGTGCTCAGATCGTGACGAGGACGTGCAGCACGATGCCGGCCGCGAAGTGCGCGATCATCGCGGCCTCGAGCCCGCGGCGCCAGTAGAGCCACCCGAACGCGATGCCGCCCACCGTGTTGAGGACGATCGCGCGCGCAACGCCGAGCGCGGTCAGCGGCCCGATCACCGCGAGCGTCGGGAGGTGTCCGACCCCGAACACGAGCGCCGCGAGCACGATCGCGATCCACATCGCGCGACCCCGCAGGATCCAGGCGATGCCGGACACGAGGAGCAGGCGCATCAGCAGCTCCTCGGTGATCCCGCCATAGAAGGAGGCGAGGAGGCCCGCAAGCCGACCGGGCGCCTCGACGGCCGGCATGCCACCCGGCCCGAGCAGCGGAGCGAAGACGAGGACGTCGAGCCCGATGATCAGCGAGCCGGCGAGAGCGCCGATCACGGCCGCGCGCACCGGACCCAGGCTCGCGAACGCCTCACCGACCCCCCGCCGGAACGCGAGCGCGTCCGTGAGCGGCGTACGCAGCCCGACCGCGTCGGCCGCCCGCAAGCCGAGGAGCACGGCGACGGCGAGCAGCACCGCCGTCTGCGCCGCGCTCGCCAGCACCAGCACGGGAAGCGGAAGCTGAACCTGCTCCAGCGCGGCGCGCTGGAGCGCGAACGCGTACGGCAGGACGAGGAACGCGGCGGCGAAGCCCGCCAGCCAGAGGATCAAGAACCGGTCGCGGAAGCGCGGAGTCACGGACCCCCTTCGGTGCGCGGGACGCGCACGCGGGTGAGCACGAGCGCACCTGCCAGCACGAGCACGCCCGCGAGGACGAGGCTCGCGCGCAGCGTGCCCGTGAGGTCCGCCACCGCACCACCGGTGAGCGCGCCGAGGGGCTGCGCCAGCTCCCACGTGCCGGTGCCCACACCGGTGAGCTCACCGGCGCGCTCGCGAGGAATGAGGTCCGCAAGCAGCGGCAGGAGCGGCACGGTGCTGAGCGCGTTCGCCAGGCCCACGATGCCCATGAGGACGAGCGCAGCGTCCAGCGTGCGGACCTGCGAGGCCGCGAGCGTGGTGACCCCGAAGAGCACGAGCCCCACGAGCATGACCGGCCGCTTCCCCACCCGGTCGGCCGCCCATCCGGCGGGCAGCGTGGCGAGCGCCGTCGCCGCGGCCGCGACCACGAACAGCTGGAAGGCGCCGCCCTCGGTCGTGCCGAGCTCGCTCACGCCGAAGCGCGTGATGAACGGCACCACCCCGGCCGTGCCGAACCAGAAGAGGAGCGTCGCCGCGAGATACAGGAGCAGGTCGCGCCGCCCCGCGAGGTCGCGCGCGTAGCGGCGCGGCGAGAAGCGCGGGACCGGGCGCGCGGGCACCGGCTGCTCCGGCACGAACAGCACCGTGACCGCGAAGCCCCCCAGGAGCCCGCCCGCGACCAGCAGGAACACGGTCCGCTCGGCGGTCTCCCACAGGCCCATCGCCACGACGAGGATGAACAGCTGGCCCAGCATCGAGGCGAGGTTGAGCAGGCCGCCGACCATGCCCCGCCGCGGCGCCGGCACGAGGTCGGCGAGCAGCGCGAGGTACGGGCCGTACGCGACGGCGAACGACGTGGTCAGCACGAGCAGCAGCCCGATGACGGCCCACAGCGGCGGGTGCGGGATGAGCGCGAGCAGCGCCAGCGCCGCGATCGGAACCCCGGCGACGATGAACGGGCGGCGCCGGCCGATCCGCGAACGCGTGCGGTCGGACAACGCGCCGACCACGATCTGCGAGAGGCCGGCCAGCGGCGGGCGCTCCTGGGAGAGCAGACCGATCCACGCGTTCGCGACCCCGTAGCCGCCGAGGTACAGCGGCACCGCGGCGTTCATGAAGCCGAACAGCATCCCCGCCCCGGCGTTGCCCACCGAGTAGAGCGCGGCGCGCGGTGCGGACAGCCGGTCCGTCATGCGCTTCCGAGGCGGCGGAGGCCCATCGCGATCGCCACCGCCATGGCCGCCACGGCGACCGCCCCGGCTGCGTCGAGGACGTTGACGCCGAAGCCCAGGTACGCCACGAGCGCCGGATAGAAGGTGAGGTACGTCTTGAACGCCACCGGCTCGGGCACGCCACGGGCGTTCAGGAGGTACAGCGTCACGTTGAGTCCGGGGTACGCCACTCCGTAGAGCACCGCGGTGGCGGGATGGAGGGCCCCGTGCGCCGCGAGGCCGGCGATCACGATCACCTCACGCGCGTGGTCGGCGTACTGATCGATTAGCGCGCCGTGCGCTGAAGCACGCCTCGTCCGGCGGGCGAGCGCCCCGTCCATACCGTCGAGCGCGAGCGTCGCGACGAAGAGCGCGAGTGCCCACAGCGGGGCGAAGGGGATGAGCCAGGCGACGGCGACCCCGAGCGGGATCTGCGACAGCGAGACCGCGTTGGGATGGACCCCCAGTGCCGCGAGCAGGGAGACCGGGGGCCCGTACAGGGCGGCCAGGAACCGCCGCACGGGCGCGAGGACCCGCCGCTCCGCGCCCGTGAAGGAGTCCGCGGGGAGGCCCACGACGCCATGATCCCGCGCTCTTGGTATCCTTGTCCTCTCACGCGGAAGTGGCTCAGTTGGTAGAGCATCACCTTGCCAAGGTGAGGGTCGCGGGTTCGAGTCCCGTCTTCCGCTCCGGCGGCACTCGCACTTCAAGTACGGGGATGCCTCTCGGGCTTACGACGGCCTCGATGTAGTCCTTCCACTTGCCCCGCGGGACGAGTCGCGTGATGCCGGGGTGTCGGCCTGGATCTCCTCAAACATGATGGAGACCAGCCGCTTCTTCTCCTCGGCGGTCATCTCACCCCAGCTGGCAGCCGAACAGGAAGCGCCGCCTAGCCCGCGACCTGGATGGCCCCCTGGCCTCTCATGAGGGCGCCTGGGCCGCGACACGTAGGCAGGCATATCTAGGACGGCGGAGGTTGGGCTGGTTGTCTGCAGTGACCGATCATGCAAACAGCGTCGAACGCATTCGGCACTAGCCCACCCTACGCGCCGCGGTCCATGCAAGGGCGCGCCTGAGGCCACCGTTTGCAGGCACCAAGGCCGAGACCTCGAAGTTGCTTAAGATTCGTCGCGGACATGGACACATGATTCGAGTGCTCCTCGCGGGCGGGATCGGAAGCGTCGCCCGAGTCCTCGTTGCGGTGCTCTCCCTCGGGCTGACCGTCGCGTTCGCGCTGGGTAGCGGAGTGGACGAGACGTTCCTTCTGCTGGGTGTGCCACTCACCTCCGCCCAACGGGTCCTAGTCGCAGCGTTTGTCTTTGGCGGCGCACTCTTCTGGGACAACGCGGCGCTTCGCCGGATGCTCTACGAACACAACACGTCGCCACGCCTGACTTGGTCCGATCCGAAGGTCGAGATTCGTGCGAATGGCTCTCTTCACCTTGAGGTGTTTTGCGAAAACACTGGCCCGACGGAGTCTGTCGCAATCCTGCGCGGCGGTTCGGCTTGGAGTGGCACTCACCAGTTTGCGATGCCGGTCCTCGCAGGCAGCCCCATCCTCTCCAGCAAGATCAACCAAACGGCCCATCGATGGCTGGTGATCGCCGACTCGCCCGCGAACGTCGGGTTCTCGAACCCGGGAACACACCCGATCACTTGGATGATGGTCTACTTCGACAATGCTCGACCCAACACGCACGGCTACCTCACACAGGAGACCATCGAGGTCGCGTTCAGCGGCGTTGGTGCGGGCATCGTCCAGCACCCTGCGTTCCTCGACATGACAAGTACAAACGCCGACCGGCACCACCGCTACCTCAAGTACCAGCGTGAGATGCGCGGCGCCATGGCGAGGGCGGCCAAGACGGCCATCGAGAGCACTCCATGACGCCCACCTATTACGACGTACTTCGCATTCTGCCGACGGCATCGGACAGACAGGTTCATGCTGCCTATCGAGCACTGGCGGCGGAAGTGCATCCGGACGTGAATAGGTCGGCTGACGCGGCTGCGCGCTTTCGGGAGATTCACGAAGCGTTTGAGGTCCTCGGGAGTCCAGAGAGACGGCGGTCCTACGACGATCAACTCCGCCAAGGCTCCCAAGGTCGCTCGTACACCGCGTCGGCGCATGCTGCCCCGACAAGCGGCGCGGTGGTGAGGGATATCTCTTCGCGGTCTCGATCACGGTTCAAGACGCCCCGATCAGCGGGTGCTCTAGCGCTGGTTCTTGGGCTGGTGGCTTTGACCTCGGTTGGCATTGCCGCTTCGCGCCAACCTCCATCAGCAAGCTCGCCAACCGCCAACCCGGGATCTGCAGCGCGATCCGCTTCGACAGGCTCACTCATTACCGCCACGCCTACACAGACGCCTTCACCCCAGCCGACAACGGCTGCGACCACTCGGCCCTCTCGCGTGATTCCTGTCGGGGAACCCCTAGCGATCACGTCAGCCCTTGATGGCCGCCCATGGGACCTTTCGGTCACGGCGTCCCGGATCCGAAACGAAAATGCCGAGGTGGACCTACGAGTTGTGAACCGCACTGGCAGCACCTCACAGCCGGGCTTTCTCCTCGACGACGTAAACACCCCATGTGCAACGGATCGCGGTTGCTTGTCTGTCGAGGACGCGAATGGAACGCGGACGCGGGCCTATGCCAACTCGCTCTCTATCTACCGAGTAGAGGTCGCTCCCACCGGCTCATACGAGTTCACCGTGATCGCCCGACGGTCGGGGCCTGGGTCTCCGGTGGCGCTTATCTACGGCTTCTGCACCCAGAAGGGCGACCCCTTCGCCGGTTCTGCCCTTCAGAGGCCCGCGGTCTGCACCGAGGACCGCCTGTCTCTCAGGTAGCAGGCGACGAGTCGAGTTGGTGCCATCCTGCGACTCCGCAGCACGTTGCACGGCGATTCCACCGCTCTCAGGGACAAGGCTCCGTGCGGCACCTGATGGACCCTGAACGCCCGTCTTCCGCTCTGCATCCGCCCGCACTCTCCGGCTCCTGCGTAGCGAGTCGGGGGGACTGCGGGTGGAGCGTGTCGCATAGAGACCTCGTCCAGATCCCCACCGTGGGCTCGGGACGTGCGCTTTGGTTCGGCGATCCGCCGGTTATTGCAGGAGTGGTCCCTGGCGACCTGCCGCGTAGGCGGCGACGAAAGGCGCGTGGGGAGCGACAAGGTCGAGGGTCCTTAACTCATCGCGGGCGAACCAGCGAAGGGCCGTGCTCTCGCTACTCAAGGTCAAAGGACCGGCACGGCGCGCCCGACACCGACAGACGAGGGTGACGACTCGGGCAATGGATCCGCTGCGATAGCGGGCAACCATTGTCGGATCCGAGGCCACGCCGAACAACGCTACCGCGCCGAGCTCGAGCCCGGCCTCTTCCCGCACCTCGCGCCGAAGAGCCTGCTCGAACGATTCTCCCAAACGCAGCCCACCGCCGAGCAGTCCCCATTCCGCGCAGTCCGCGCGCAGCTCCAGAAGCAGGCGACCCCGATGCTCAACCAGGGCGACGACGCCGATTTCGGTGTGATTCGGCCTCGGCGCCGCGGGATCGTTGTGATGGAAGACCGTGGTTCGGTCGGCGGCAACTCTGCCATCAGGGCCGATTTCCCAAACCAAATCGTGAAGGGGGAGTTCGAGGCGCTGAGCAAAATAAGCGAGCGCAGAGATGGAAGGTGCTCGCTGACCGAGCTCGATCGCCGCAACCGCCGAGCGATCGAACACTGGCCAGCCCAAAGCGCTGCGGGTTAGCCCGGCGGCGCGTCGCAGCTCACGTATGCGGTGGCCGGTGGCGCGATTCAATGCGCTGGACGAAAGGCGCGCGGTGGCTCCGCGTGGCACGCCCACCTGCCCGCTGGACGCCCTTAGGTCACGCGAGTCATGCGGCGACCTCTCAGCGTTCACGGTGAAAGCTCTATCGCAACGCCGGGCAGGCGCAACGAGCGCTCATCCCATCAGCGCGCTGTGGGTTCTTGCAGGACGGCGCGATCTTCCGCATGCCGCATGAGCACGGACGTGGCGTTTGAGCAACGGCCATGGCGCTCTCTGCACCCGCGATGCTGGATGGCGATGGGTCACGTCATTAGTTGGCGACAGGCTGTCGCTGAAGGAGGGCTTCCACGAGCTGCTGCTCTGTGCTCGATAGCGAAGGAAGAACGACCTCGTATGGGCGGCGCTCGAGCTGAAGCGCTCGGTAGCGATCGACATAGGCCGAGAGCACGTCGAATCCAATCTCGGTATTGGCGAACGCCTCGATCGAACGTCGTTCCGTCACGGTATCGCCGCTGAGCGATGCCTCGATTAAGCGAGCCCAATTCAACGGGGAATAACGCTCGATCTTGGGCCAGTCGATCGGCTGACCGAGGTACGCCAGCGCTTCGTAGATCGGAGCCTGGAGGGTTGGGAGGCCGTCAAGCTGTTGGATTCTGTCCTTCATCCACGCCACGGGAGCGGGCCGAAGCACGCGCGGCGCCGAATCCATAATCCCGCAAAAGGGAAAGAATCGAAGGTCCGCGCTGATACGTGTGCGTGGGCCACCAGTACCGGTCCCGTGCAGCAGAGTGAAATTGAAGATGAGAACTTGGCCTTCCTGTGCGAACACGTCGACGTACTCGCCTATCCGTTCGAAGCCTGGCGCGTCGGGCTTCAGCCAGCCATTCGTGAGTATTCCCTTTGCGTGGCTTCCGGTACAGGCG
>VGPA01000022.1 GCA_016875665.1 Chloroflexota bacterium
GGACTCCGAGGCGCGCGACCCGGAGCAGGTGCTGCGCGCGCAGGCACCGGAGATGCGCCTCTCGGTGGACGAGCCGCTTTATACGGAGGCCGACGTGGTGCAGACGCTGCGCCAGTTCGCGACGGTCGCCTACGGCAAGGAGAAGCCGATCGCCTCTGGGGTCAGCGCGACGCTGCTGGACGCCGGGCACATCCTCGGGTCGGCCATCGTGCGGCTGCGCGTGCGGGAGCGCGGACGCGAGACGGTCATCGTGTTCTCGGGGGACCTCGGGCGCACCGACACGCCGATCATCCGCGACCCCACCGTGGTGAACGACGCCGACTACGTGGTCGTCGAGTCCACCTACGGCGGGCGCGAGCACGAGCCGCAGCACGAGGCCGTCCGCCTGCTCGCCGAGGCGATCCGCATCGTGAACGAGAACCAGGGTGTGCTGCTCGTGCCGTCGTTCGCGATCGGGCGGACGCAGGAGATCGTCTGGCAGCTCGACCGTCTGATCGAGTCGGGCCGCATCCCGCGGCTGCCGCTCTATCTGGACTCGCCGATGGCGTCGAAGGCGAGCGCCATCTACGCGCGGCACAGGGAGTACTACGACGCGGAGACGCGCGCGCTCCTCGACGCCGGGAACGACCCCTTCGACTACCCCGGCGCCGTGCTCACGAACGAGGCCGAGGACTCCAAGCGCATCCGCACCGCGAAGCGGCCGTACATGATCGTCGCGTCGAACGGCATGCTCACCGGCGGGCGCGTCTTGCACCATCTGCGCGACCTGATCGGGGATCCGCGCGCGGTGCTGCTGTTCGTGGGCTACCAGGGGCAGGGCACCTTGGGCGCGCACCTCCAGGCGGGAGCGCGCACCGTGCTGATGGACGGCCAAGCGCACGAGGTCCGCTGCACGGTCCGTTCGATCTCGGGGTTCTCGGCGCACGCCGACGAGTCGGAGCTGCTCACCTGGCTGCGCGGCTTCACTGCGCGACGGGCCGGCGGGGAGCGCGCGCCCAAGAAGGTGTTCCTCGTCCACGGGGACCCGGACGCGCAGACGGCGCTCGCGCCGAAGATCGCCGGGCTCGGCCTCGTGCCGCACGTGCCGCACTGGCGGGAGCGCGTCGCGCTCGACTGAGGCTCAGGCGGAGGGCGGGAACGCCTCCGCGAGCGCGCCGACGTGTTGGCGCGAGTGGTCCGCCTGCCAGACGCCGAGGTGGCCCGCGGTCACGGCGCCCATCGTCTCGTGCACCAGCGCGAGCCGCGCCACGGTCGGGCTCTGGAGCAGCATGGTCATGCGCATCGCCGCATCGCGCGCCCGCCGGGCGCAGTCCATGGGGTCGCGCGTGGCGCTCCGTTCGGCCGCCAGCTGCTCGAGGTTCACCGCCCCGATGTACGGGTTGATCTCACGGGTGCAGCGTTCCACCCGGTCGGCGAAGAGCTCCGCCGAGTCCGCGACGTGGCCGATGACGTCGAGCCACGTCCACTCGCCGTGGGCCACCTGCGCGAGCCGGTCGCGCGGGACGGTGCGCACGATCCGCCCGAGCGTCGCGGCGTCGTCCGCGAAAGACATCGCGTGGTCGTCGGTCCACACCAGCGGCGCGCTCACGTGCTCGGTATTGTGCCCTGCGGTGGAAGTCTTCCTCAACCCAGACGGGCTGGTCGCCCTCCTGACGCTCACCGCGCTCGAGATCGTTCTGGGGATCGACAACGTCGTGTTCATCTCGATCCTCTCCTCGCGCCTGCAGGGCCGGGACCGGTTCATCGCGCAGCGCATCGGGATGCTCCTCGCGCTGGTGATGCGGCTCGGCCTGCTCCTCACCATCACCTGGGTGATGAGCCTCACGCAACCGCTGTTCACGCTCCTCGACCGCGCGTTCTCGGGTCGTGACCTCATCCTGATCGTCGGCGGCCTCGTGCTGCTTGGGAAGGCCACCACCGAGATCTACGAGAAGCTCGAGGTCGAGCACGACTCCGAGGCCGCCCCCTCGCGGCGCGCGCTCCTGCTGATCGTTGGGCAGATCCTGGTCATGGACCTCGTGTTCTCGCTGGACTCGGTGATCACGGCCGTCGGGCTCGCGAACGAGGTGCCGATCATGGTCGCCGCCATGGTCATCGCCGTCGTGGTCATGGTCGTCTCGGCGGGCGCGATCAGCAGCTTCGTCGAGGCCCACCCGAGCGTGAAGATCCTCGCCCTCGCGTTCCTCGTGCTGATCGGCACGATGCTCGTCGCCGAGGGGTTCGGCCAGCACGTGAGCAAGGGCTACATCTACGTGGCGATGGCCTTCTCGCTCGGGGTCGAGCTGCTCAACATGCGCTACCGCGCCCGCCGGAAGCCCGTGCAGCTGCACGGCCGCTTCGAGGACGAGCGGGCCCACGTGTCCGCGGGCTAGGGGTCCGCCGCGAGCTGGAACCGCTCGAACTGAGGCCGGTGAGCTACTCGGGCTCGGCGATAGTCCGCACCGAGCCCGGCGGCGCATCGAGCAGGGCGACGGTACGCCGCGCCGCTTCGTCGACGTGGATGCGCGGGTGCGGCGGCACCGAGTCCGGGAAGTAGGTGTCCGCGCCGCCGTACAGCTGCCCGTAGCGGAGCACGACGCCCCCCGACTCGCGGACCATGCGCTCGAAGGGCGCGAAGCGCTCGAGCGACCAGGCGATCCCCTGGGCGAAGAGCGGCGGCGAGCCCGCGCCGCGGGCGGCGTCGAGCAGCACGCGCGTGCCCTCCATCCGCATCCGGTCGTTCGCCGCGCCGAGGTCTCGGATCCGCGCCGCTTCATCGGGCAGGTCGGTGAGCCGGCTGATCACGAGATCGGGGCGGAAGGCCGCCACCACGCGGGCGAGCGCGTCCGCGTCGTAGACGTCGCACACGAGCGGCTCCGCGCCGAGCCCGGCGAGGGCCGAGCCTTCGCCGGGGTGCGCGTCATGCCGCGGACCGCGTGTCCCGCCGCGACGAGCAAGGGCACGATGCGGATCCCCAGCACGCCGCTCGCCCCGGCCAGGAAGATCCTCACTCGCCGGCCACCTGGAACCGTTCGAGGCGGTGCAGCTCGTCCTCGATCCGCGCGCGGAGCGCCAGCGATCCCTTCCCCAGCCAGTGCCAGGCGCGGACCAGGAGCCGCCTCCCGGCCCGATCGGTCTTCAGGTCGAGGAGCGCCTCGAAGCGGTCGCCGACCAGGACCGGGAGCGTGAAGTAGCCGTACCGGCGCTTCGCCTCGGGCACGTACGCCTCGAACAGGTGGCGATACCCGAACACGAGCTCGGTGCGCCCGCGCTGGCGAACGAGCGGGTCGAACGGCGATAGCACGTGCACCAGCCCCGCGTCGCGTCGGAGCTTCGCGTCGAGCGTCGCGGCCTCGGCCCACTGCGGCAGGCGCTCCGCCCCTTCCAGCTCGACCGGCACGAGCGCGCCGCGGCGCACCCGTGCGGCGATCGCCCTGGTGAGCGGACCGATGGGGTTCGTGCGGGTGTGCCGGATCGAAGCAACGCTCACGATCCCCTGCGTGCGCAGCGCCGCGTCGATGAGGTCGTCGAGCACCTGCCGCTCGGTGGCCGGAGCCGGCCAGCGCCGCCACCCGAAATGGCGCTCCGTCAGCTCGTAGGTCTTCAGCATGCCGGTCCGGGCGGAGATCGACAGCACGCCGTTCCAGAACCCGAGCTGGAGCGCCGCCTTGCTCGGCTTGCGGCTCGCCCAGAGGTGCTCCTTCTCCACGAGGACGTCGTCGTCGATGTCGCGGATGGTGAGCGCGCCGCCGCTCCTGACCGTCCGCAGCACCCGGCGGTAGTCGGCGGGATCGACGCGCGCGCCCCAGTGCCGCGGCTCGCGGCGATGGCGGCGCATCTGCGGGAGATAGAGCGGGAAGTCCCTGATCGGTAGGTAGGCGAGGGCATGGGTCCAGTATTCGAACACGGACTTCGCGTCGGACTGCAGGTGCGCGAGGTCGGCGCGCCGGTAGCGCGGGATGCGGCTCCAGAGGATGTGGTGATGGCAGCGCTCGATGACGTTGATCGTGTCGATCTGCACGTAGCCGAGGTGCTCGATCGCGCGCTGCGCCGCATCCGGCCCGGCGCCGAACGGCTCGCGGACGTCGAGGCGCTGCGCGCGGAGCCAGATCCGCCGCGCGTCGGCGAGCGAGACCCTCACCCGAGCGCGAGCCGCGGCTCCACGAGCCGGAGTGCCCCCTTGCAGCCGATCGGTGATGGACGACATCTCCGTGATCAGTGCGGCGTGCGGAAGAGCCGCTCGCCGTTGCCGCTCGCGATCTGCGCGGCGACCTCGGGCGGGAGCGCGCGGAGCCACTGGCGCGTGCGCTCGTGCCCGGCGACGACGTCCTCCCAGCGGGACGGGATCCAGGTGTCGGTCCCGAGCAGCACGCGCCCGGGGTGCCGCGTGAAGACCTCGCGCCAGGCGGGGTCGATCGCGGGGCCGTTCGCCACGTCGCTCCGCAGCGCCAGCTCGGCCGCGACGTTCAGGTGCTGGTCGAGCACCGCCTTCACGGCCGCGGCGCTCGACGAGAGCCCGGCGTGCGCCCACAGGATCTTCGCGCGCGGCTCGCTGCGCGCGAGCTCCGCGATCGCGCGCTCGTCGGCGTGGGCGTGCAGCCAGATGCTCTCGCGCACGGCGAGGTCGACGATCCGGCGCACCACCGGAAGCGACGCCTCGCCCTGGAGCAGGTGGAATTCGCCGATGCCTTGGTGCACGCCGCGGCGGTACGTGCTCTCGACGTACGCGACCACCGTGCCGTCGCGGGTCCAGCCGCCGATGTCGTCGCGCGTGCGGTACGGGCGGAGCATCGGCACGACGAGGTCGGGCGCGAGCGCGTAGAGGCGCTGCGTGCCGGTGTCGGGCGTGCTGCTCACCAGCGCGGTGCGGATGCCCGCGCGGCGCAGGATGGCGATCGTCTGCGCCGGCGTGTACTCGGACCACGCGTCCTGCGAATAGTGGATGTGCGCGTCGAAGAGCTGGTCGAAGGCCCCGGCCGGCCGCGGCGTCACACCCGCCGGAGGGAGGGGCGCGGGCGTGATGAGCGGGGACGGGATGACCGGCGGCGTCCCCGCCGCGGTGGGCTCGGCGCGCGCGGGAACCGGTGCCGGCGATGCGCACGCCGCCAGCAGCAGGCAGGCGAGCAGGGCGCCGCGGATCACGGCTTGTTCGCCACCAGGATGGTGAAGCGCGAGAACACGGTTTCGTCCGCGATGCGCAGGCCCGCGCCCTCGGCGAGCCGCACCAGCTCGGTCCGCGTGTTGACGCGGTTCCCCCACACCAGCTCGAACCACTGCGCGAGCGCGCCGAAGCGGCTCGGCATGGTGCGCAGACCCGCGTCGGTCTCCGGGTACGCCTCGTCGAAGATGAGGAACGAGCCGCCCGGGGCGAGCGCGCGCGCGATCGCCGCGAATGCCGCCTCCTTCGCCGCGACCGGCAGCTCGTGCACCACGAGGAACGACGTCACGACGTCGTAGGCATCCGGCTCCGCGAGCCCCTCCGCCGCCGCGAGCCGCGCCTCGCAGCGCTCGTCGAGCCCGCGGGCACGGATCAGCGCGCGCGCCGCGTCGATCGAGCGAGGCTCGACGTCGACGCCGACGCACCGCACGTTGGGGAAGCGCCGGGCGAGCTCCACCAGCGCGATGCCGCCGCCGCAGCCCACATCGAGCACGCGGCCGCCCGCTTCGAGCCGCGCGCGGAGCGCGGGCAGCTTGGGCAGCACCATCTCGATGAAGACGCGCGGGAGCGCCTGCAGCCCCTCGGCCACGGCGCTCATGAACTCGTCGGAGTGCTCCTGGTACGCGTAGGTGCCGCCGGAGCGGAAGAGCTCCGGGTAGCGCGCGTAGTCGCGCCCGAGCACGAGGTGCACCCAAGGGTTCGCACCCAGATAGAAGGTGGACGCCGGCGTGCCGAGGATCTCGTCGAAGTGGGGCGCCATGCGCCAGCCCTCCCCCGCCCGGTCGAGCAGCGAGAAGGCGAACGCGGTCCGGCAGAACACGTCCGTGTAGAAGGGGTCGGTGCCGAGCGCGGCGGCGAGGCGCTCGTGGGTGATGCCCGGCTCGGCCGTGACGCGCTCCCAGAGGCCCAGCTCGTGCCCGAGGTCGAGGAGATGCGTCGCGTGGAACCCACCGATCAGGTCGTACAGCCGCGTGACCTGGTCCGCGAGGGTGGGTCCTTGCACGTCGCCGTAAGTCTGTCAGGTGAGGTGGCCGAGCCCGGGACCGCCGTCTGATCAGGCCTCGGCTTCCAGGCTCGCGAGGCGATCCGCCTCGTCCTGCGCGACGAGGGCGTCGACCATGTCGTCGATGTCGCCGTCCATCCGCCGGTCCAGGCCGGAGATGTTGTAGCCGAGCCGCCGGTCGGTGAGGCGGTCCTGCGGGAAGTTGTACGTGCGCATCTTCTCGGCGCGCTCGCCGCGGCCGATCTGCGCGCGGCGCGCGTCGCCCATCTCCGCTTCGCGCCGCTCCTGCTCCGCGGCGAGGATGCGGGCGCGGAGCACGGCCATGGCCTTCGCCTTGTTCTTCAGCTGCGAGCGCTCGTCCTGGCACGTCGCGACGATCCCCGTCGGGAGGTGCGTGATGCGGACCGCGGAGTCGGTGGTGTTCACGCCCTGGCCGCCGTGCCCGCCGGCGCGGTAGATGTCGATCTTGAGGTCGCTTTCGTTGATGTCGACGTCGACCTCCTCGGCCTCCGGCAGCACCGCGACCGTCGCGGTGGAGGTGTGGATGCGGCCCTGGGCCTCGGTGGAGGGCACGCGCTGCACGCGGTGCACGCCCGACTCGAACTTGAGCCGGCTGTACGCCCGCTTCCCGGCGATGCGGAAAATGATCTCCTTGAAGCCGCCCTTCTCGGAGTCGCTCTGCGACATGATCTCGATCTTCATCCGGTGCCGCTCGGCGAAGCGCGAGTACATGCGGAAGAGATCCGCGGCGAACAGCGCGGCCTCCTCGCCGCCCTCCCCGGCGCGGATCTCCACGAGCACGTTCTTCTCATCGAGCGGGTCGCGCGGCACGAGCAGCGAGCGCAGCTCGGCGGTGCGCCGCTCGGTCTCGGCGCCCGCGGTCTCGAGGTCCTGGCGGGCGAGCTCGCGCAGCTCGGCGTCGTCGCCCTCGACGAGCTCGCGCGCCTCGCGCGCGCGCTCCTCGGCGGCGCGCAGCGCGCGCACCGCGTCGACGATCGGCGCCAGCTCCTTGAGCTCCTGGCCGAACGAGCGCAGCTTGCCGGGGTCGCTCGCGGTCTCCGGCTGCGCGAGCAGGCGGTTGATCTCCTCCTCGCGCGCCTCGACCTTGGCCAGGCGGTTGCGCAGCCCGGGAGTGAGCATCATGCGGGCACCGCCTCGGCATCGCCGGCGAGCGCTTCGCTGAGCGAGGCGATAGCCACCTCGATCATCCCGTCGTCCGGCCGGCGCGTGGTGACGCGCTGCATGAGGATCCCGGGGGCGACCAGCGCCCGGAGCACGGGGTGGTCGAGGTGCTGCGCGCCGAGCTTCAGCACCTCGTACGAGATCGCGGCGACCGGCACCACGAGGGCGAGCCGCACGACGAGGTCGATGACCGGGTTCGCGCGCGGCAGGAACGCGAACAGGGCGATCGCGATCACCGCGACGATCATCAGGAACGCGGTACCGCAGCGCGGATGCGCCGTGGGGAACGGGCGCACGCGGTCCACCTCCAGCGGCTCCCCCGCCTCGTGCGCGTGGATCGCCATGTGCTCGGCACCGTGGTAGCGGAACACGCGCTTGATGTCGGGCATCTGCGCGATGGCGAGCATGTAGCCGAGGAACAGCACCAGGCGCAGGATCCCCTCCGCGATGTTCGACCAGACCGCGGACTGGATCACCGCGTGCAGGAAGCCGCTCGCGACGTACGGAATGCCGACGAAGACGCCGAGCGCGACGAGCGCGGTGACGACGAGGATCGCGGTGTTGGCCGGACCGGAGAGCCCGCCGCCCTCTTCCTCGAGCTGGATGTCGGCGGACTTCTGGAGCATCCGGTACCCGTGCGTCAGCGACTCGCCGAGCACGATCACGCCGCGAACGAGCGGCAGCTTGGCCATGCGGGAGCGGTGGAGCGGCGAGTCGAGCGGCTCGCGGTAGCGGAAGATCTCGCCGCTCGGCCGGCGGCAGGCGAGGGCGAGCGTGCGCCGGCCGCGGATGAACACGCCCTCGATGACCGCCTGACCGCCGTACGCGGACGGCTTCGGCTGGTTAACGGGAGGGGGCGGTCGCGGCCTTCGTCTCTTCCTTCTTCGCGTACCGCTTGTTGAAGCGGTCGACACGCCCCTGGATGTCGAGGAGGTGCTGCTTACCCGTGAAGAACGGGTGGCAGTTCGCGCAGACCTCGACGTGGAGCTCGGGCTTGATCGACCGCGTCTGGAAGGCGTTGCCGCAGGCGCAGACGACCTTGGCGTTCACGTAGTTGGGGTGGATCTTCTCTCTCACGGGAGCACGCTCACACGGCGGCGGTCGTCGCGCGCCGGGCCGTATTGGACGGTGCCCGTGATCAGCGCGAAGAGCGTGTGGTCCTTGCCGACGCCGACGTTCTCGCCGGGGAGGACGCGCGTGCCGCGCTGGCGCACGAGCACCGTGCCCGCGTGGACGTTCGCCCCCGCGTACTCCTTCACCCCGAGCCGCTGCCCGGCGGAGTCGCGGCCGTTGCGGGTAGAGCCCGCGCCTTTCTTGTGTGCCATGACCCGCTAAACCTCGATCCCGGTGATCTTGACCGTCGTCAAGCCGCGACGCTGGCCGGTGGTCCGGCGCGAGCGCGTCTTGTTCTTGTAACGGAACACGACGACCTTGTCTCCTCTTCCGTGAGCCACGATCTGCGCGTTCACTTTCGCACCGCTGACGAACGGGACACCGGCTTTCACCTGGTCGCCGTCCGCGACGAGCAGCACGTCTCCCAGCGCGACGGTCGCGCCGGCTTCGCCTTCGAGTCGGTCGACGGTCAGCAAGCCGCCCCGCTCGACGCGGTACTGCTTGCCCCCGCTTTGGACGATCGCGTACATGGGGTACCCCGGACAAGAAAAGTCGTCACGGCCGCCCCGTGACGTGGGAATCAGTATAAACGGGCGGATGCAGGCCCGCTTGCGCACCGCCGTCCGCGCTTTCGACGCCCCCGGCTTCACCTGGCTCGCGCTCTGCCGCTTCGCCCTCTGGGGCGCCTGGTCGATGGAAACCATAATCCACGGCTGGGCGGTGCTCCAGCTGACCGACTCCCCGCTCTGGGTCGGGGTGGCGGCGAGCGTCCGGGGCGGGGTCCACATGGCCATGAGCCTCGTGGGCGGCACGCTCGCTGACCGGTTCGACCGCCGTCGCCTGCTCATCGCCGCCAACGCGAGCACGGCGTCGGTGATCCTGCTCCTGGGGGTCCTGTGGAACGTGGGGGTGCTGTCGCTGTGGCACATCCTCGTCGCGCTCGCGGTCACGGGGGTGATCGACGCGGTGCGCGGCCCCGCGTTCAGCGCGCTGACGTTCGACATCGTCGGCTCCGAGCGGATCCTCAACGCGGATGCGTTGTTCGTCATGGGCGGGTCCGTGTTCCGTGGCGGCGCCTCGCTCGTCACCGGCGTGACTCTCGCCACGTTCGGCGTCGGCACGGCCTACCTCGCCGTGTCCGTGGTCTTCATGGTCTCGGCGCTGGTGCCGCTGGGCCTCCGCCGCGCGTCGTCGCCGACCCATAGCACGGAGTCGGCGGGAGCGGCGCTCCGGTCGGGGTTCCGCTACGTGCTGGCGACGCCGCCGATACGCGAAGCGCTCTACCTCAGCCTGGTCGCCGAGTTGTTCGGCTTCGCGTACATGGCGATGCTCCCGGTGATGGCCCGCGACGTGCTCCAGGCCGGGGCAACCGGCCTCGGCGCGCTCTCCGCGGCCGTCTCCGTCGGGCAGTTCTGCGCGATGGTCGGCCTCGCGTCGTTCGGCAGCGTGGCCAGGCGCGGCGGCCTGATGCTGACGAGCATGCTCTGCTTCGGCCTGGCGGTGGCCGCGTTCGGCCTCTCGCCGGTGTTCGCGCTCTCGCTCGTCCTCGCCGCCATCGTGGGCTCGAGCGCGAGCCTGTACGACGCCGCGATCGGCGTCGTGCTCCAGATCGCGGTCGATCCGGACATGCGCGGGCGCGTGCTCGGTCTGTACACCGCGACCTGGGGCGCGTCGAACGTGGGCGGCCTCCTGATGGGCGCGCTCGGCACCGCGATCACGGTCCCGCTCGCGCTCGCGCTCGGCGGCACCGTGATCGCGGCGCACGCGGTCCTGTACCTGCGCCGACGCCACCTATGGGCGGAGGCTCCCGCCCCGACGTAGGCGGGCCGAGCGGAATGAGCACGCCCACGCCGAGGGCGAGGATGCGACCTCCGGCGCCCGTTCTGGGTTCGCTTCCGAGAACGGACGCCGGAGGCGCGGCGTGACGGTCGCTAGGCGGGCTCGGCGCGGAGGCGCGAAAGGAAGATGCCGATGCCGAGGAGCGCGGAGACGCCCATGATCGGAGCGGTCGCGCGCACCGCCTCGGTATGCGCGCCCACGAAGACGAGCGCGGTGATGAAGCCGAGCGCGCCGATGTTCATGCCGGCGAACACGACGTGGTCGACCAGCCCGCCGTCCTTGCCGTCGAGGGAACGGATCAGCCCGAACAGCACGTTGGTCATGACGCCGATGAACATCGCGTGGTCGAGGGCGTGGATGACGCCGGGCGGGATCTTGGTGAAGTCGCCCTGGTACTGCCCGAGGAGCGACACGACGTAGCCGAACAGAACGATCGACATGAGCAGGAACGGCACGCTGATCGCGGGGTACCGCGCGCCGGCGGGCGAGCCCCACGAGGTGCCGACCGCCGCGCCGCCGAGGCGCACGAGGTAGATCACGATCGCGACGGTCTGGAGCAGCGGCGAGATCATCGTGAGCGGCGAGATGCCGAGCCCCTCACCCGCGGCGATCGAAAGGCCCGCGAGGAACAGCAGGTAGATCTGGATGAGCCCCGCCGTCGAGCGTGCGCCGCCGCTCTTGGAGAGGAAGCGCTCGCCGAGGGCGACCGCCGCGAGGACGAGGTAGCCCGCGACCTGCGCCGAGGCGTGGTCGCCGATCACCTTGGCGCCGAGCTCCGGGGTCATCGCGCCGGTCGCGTAGAGGATCTGCGCGGCGACCCCGAGGATCGATCCGATGACGAGCGTCGTGAACGAGAGCGTGAGGGCGAGCTGGTGCAGCGCCATGCCGCCGAAGCCACCGGCGGCCATCGCGCGGCGCCAGATCCACAGCCACCAGCCGAGGATCGCGACCAGCTCGGCGACGCCGGTGGCGGCGCGGGCGTAGAAGTTGCCGGACCAGAACGCGAGGACGTAGAGCGCGGTGACGAGCGCGCTGAGCCGGACCGGAGTCCGGAGGCTCGCGCTTGATCCGCCGAAGATCCAGATCGCGACCCCGATCACGCCCATCGTGATCCACCCGAGCGTCCCCGAGTGCAGGTGCGTCAGGATCGTGTTGCGGTCGAGCTCGCCGAAGATGCGCGTGGCGTTCGCCAGCCCGATGAGTGCGGTGAGGATGGAGACGATGAGGCCGTACTGGAACGCCGAAATGACGTCCCCGCGGTTCCGCGTCAGGGTCGCCCCGATCTGCATGCCATCCCTCCCAGCGCTAGCCCGTGGAGCCCGCGTTCGAGGTAGACACTCCGCCCTCCCTGCAAAGAGAAGAGACCACGCGCATCCTGCACCCATCGACCTGCCAGTTGATGGGAAGGAGAACGTCGTGGCCCCAGCTGAGAGCCTCGCACGTTTCCGCAAGCACGTCCTCGACCGCGTC
>VGPA01000023.1 GCA_016875665.1 Chloroflexota bacterium
GTCTTCATCCCGATCGCGTCCTACCTCCGCCCGGTCTCGGCCAAGGCAAAGACCCTGAAGGGCCTGGTCCCGAACGTGTGGGAAGTGGACGTCTGGAACATCGCGGATTGGACCAACTAGCGGACTGACTGCGAAGCCTGGGTAATTCGGAAAGGGTGGCGAGGCGCCGTGGGTAGGTACGTCCTGCGGCGCCTCGCCATCGCCATCCCGACCCTCGCCGGCATCAGCCTTGCGATCTTCCTGGTGCTCGCACTCGCGCCCAGCGACCCGATGGCCGACTTCGCGACCAGTCCCGAGATCCCGGTCGAGGTGCGCGAGAACATCCGGCGTTCGCTGGGATTGGACGAGCCGATGCCGGTCCGCTACGTGAAGTGGCTGGGGCGGATGGTGCAGGGCGACTTCGGCTTCTCGTTCGCGAGCCGGTCTCCGGTCGGCAAGCTCATCCTGGAGCGGCTTCCGGCCACGCTCGCCGTCGTCGGCGCCGCCTACGTCCTCGGGATCCTCATCGCCATCCCGCTCGGCGTCCTGTCGGCAGTCCGCCGCTACAGCCTGGTCGACCACCTCGCGACGACTTTCGCCTTCGTGGGCTTCTCGCTGCCGACCTTCTTCACCGGGCTCGTGCTGGTCATCGTCTTCGCAGTGAATCTGCATTGGCTGCCGTTCATCTACGACTCGACCGTCGCGGTGCGGGACTGGGACTCGCTCGTCCGCCAGGTCAAGCAGTCGATCATGCCCATCTCCGTGCTCGCCCTCTTCACCGCCGCGACCATGACCCGCTACGTGCGCGCGGAGATGATCGAGCACCTGCCCCAGGACTACGTGCGCACCGCGCGGAGCAAGGGCCTCTCCGAGCGGGAGGTGGTCCGCCGGCACGTGCTGCGCAACAGCCTCATTCCCGTCGTGACCCTGCTCGCCCTGGGGATCCCGAACATCTTCTCCGGCGCGATCGTCACCGAACAGATCTTCTCGGTGCCCGGGCTCGGCCACCTGCTGATCAAGTCGATCGTGAGCGGCGACACGCCGGTCGTGTTGGGGATCACCTTCAGCTACGCGGTGCTCGTCGTCGTCTTCGGCCTGATCGCGGACGTGCTCTACGTTCTGCTCGACCCGCGGATCAAGTACACGTGACGGCCGGGGCGGGTGGCGACTCCGCCGCGATCGATGCCGGGACGCTGCGGGAACAGCGGTCGCTGTGGCGGGAAGCCTGGCGGACCTTCCAGCGGCACCGCCCGGCGATGTTCGGCCTCGTCGCGCTCGGCTCCCTGGCGCTCGCGGTGGCGGTGGGCCCCTTCATCTACACCGAGCCGATCAACAACCTGGACTTCACACGAACGGTGCGTCCCCCCTCCCCGGCGCATCCGTTCGGTACCGACGAGCTGGGCCGCGATCTCCTGGCCCGGACGCTCTACGGCGGGCGGATCTCGATCGCCGTCGGCGTGACCGCGATGTTCGTGGCGATCACCGTGGGAGTCACGATCGGCGCCCTGGCCGGCTTCTTTCCGCGGGCCGACGGGCCACTGATGCGCCTGACCGAGCTGATGATCTCGATGCCGACGCTGCCGCTGCTGCTGCTGGTGCTGCTCCTGTTCCGCGACCCCCTGCGATCGGCATTCGGTCCGACCATCGGGATCTTCGTCCTGATCGTTTCGGTGATCGGGCTGCTCAACTGGATGACCGTCGCCCGGCTGGTGCGGGCGGCGTTCCTGTCCACCAAGCAGCTCGATTACGTGACGGCGGCACGGTCGATCGGCGCGGGGAACTTGCGCCTGATCGTGCGGCACATCCTGCCGAACGTCATGAGCAGCATCGTCGTTGCGGCGACGATCGCGGTGGGCGCGGCGATCATCACCGAGTCGACTCTGTCGTTCCTCGGCCTGGGCTTCCCGCCGGATGAGCCGACGTGGGGACGGCTGCTGTTCGACGCGCAGAACCTTCTCGACAGCGCGCCGCACCTGGCGCTCTTCCCCGGCGCCCTCATCTTCATCGCGGTCATCTCGATCAACTACATCGGCGACGGGCTGCGGGACACGTTCGATCCACGTCGCGTGGACTGACCGGCGGCGCCGGCCCGGCTACCGGCTCCAGGCCTGCTCGAGCACGCGCAGCACGTTCCCGCCGAGCACCTTGCCGATGTCGGTGTCGCTGTACGAGTGCTTCACCAGCCAGCGCGCGATGTTCGGGAAGCACTCCACGGGGTTCTCCAGCCCGTCCACGTAGTCGACCGGCGTGATCGTGCGTCCGCCGTTGGCCTCCGGACGGAAGATGTGCGGACGGTCCATCTTCAGGTGGCCGAGGTGGTCGCCGAAGTTCGTGTCCGGCCCGAAGGCGACGTGATCGATGCCGGCCACGCTCGCCACGTGCTCGAAGTGCTCCATCACCGCCTCGATGTTCTGCGCGGGGTGCCGCGCGGTCATCGTGGTCATCGGCGCCGCCTCGATCCCGATCACCCCACCGCGCTCCGCGCACAGGCGGAACACGTCGTCGGGCTTCATCCGCGTCGTGTCCCACAGCGCCCGCGCGCCGACGTGGGTGATGAAGATCGGGGCACGGCTCGCCTCGATGGTCTCGCGCGCGGTGCGATCGCCCGCGTGGGAGACGTCGATCGCCATCCCGAGCTGATTCATCCGCTTCACGGCACGCCGGCCGAAGTCGGTGAGGCCGCCGTCGCCGCGCTCGCGTCCGCCGCCGCCCAGCGTGTTCGACATCGAGTACGTGACGCCGCAGCAGCGGATGCCCATCCCGTACAGGACGTCCAGGCGGTCGACCTCGTTCTCGATCGGCGTTGCCGCCTCCAGATGCGCGATGAACGCGATCTGGCCGTTCGCCTTCGCGCGACGGAGATCGTCGAGCGTCTCGCCCCGAACGAGCATCCGCTGGTGGGCCATGTCGCACAGGCGCATGCCGAGGTCGTAGACGATGTCGTCCCACTTCCAGCCGGCGCTGGACGTGATGAAGGCGCTTCCGTCCATCATCCCGTCGAAGAGGGCGTCGAGCCCGGACACGGCGAGCCCCTCGTAGCTGGTGTGGTCGCGACCGTTGCGGCGGTAGTCGCGCTCGCGGGTGAGGTCGACCGGCGAGAGGCGGGGGTGGTCGTGCAGTGAAATGACGGTGTGCTCGTCGAGCAGCCGCTGGACGCGGGCCTCCTGCGCGGCACTCACCTCCACGGTGCGCGACGGGACGCGTCCGAACGTCGGCACGAGCGGGATCGCCGGGAAGTCCGTTCCGGCCTCGAGGTACTGGTAGGCGCGATAGCCGTCGTAGGTCTTACGACCGGTCGTGTTCATGCGTCCCTCCGTGCGCGTCGTAGGCGGATTCGGTTCACGTCCATCGGGCCCTCGCTCACCGCTCCCACTTGCGCGAGACGGGCTCCACCGCCTTCGCGATGATCCGGATGTTCGCGCGGTCGAGCAGCGACTCGAGATCGGCGAGCGGGTCTCGTTCGAGCACGAGCAGGTCGGCGAGCTTCCCCGGCTCCAGGGTGCCCAGCTCGCGCTCGGCGCCGAGCGCCTCGGCGGCGACCTTCGTGGCGGCGACGAGCGCCTCCATCGGCGTAAGGCCCATCGACGCGAGGAGCACCATCTCGCGGGCGTTGTCCCCGACGCCGCCGCGCGAGGAGGTGTCGGTGCCGGCGGCGATGCGGACGCCGTGCTTGCGCGCCGCCGCGATGAGGGCCGGCGAGCCGTCCAGGAGCTGCTGGCCACGCTGCACGCCGAGGTCGGAGAGGCCGTAGTTCCGGTACGTGTGCACGGTGTGGTAGTAGACGTTGAGCGTCGGGACGAGGATCGTGCCCTGCTCCGCCATCCGGGCCAGCACCGGCTCGGGGTCCTCGCCCGGGAGCACGATCCCGTGCTCGATCGTGTCCACGCCCGCCGCGACGGCGCGGCGGATCGACTCCACCCCGTGGGCGTGCGCCGCGACCATGAGCCGGCGGCCGTGCGCCTCCTCCACCGCGGCACGGATCTCCTCGACCGTGTAGACGGGAACCGGGGGCCACTCCGACTTCACCCCGAGCTGGCTGTGCGACACGCGGACCTTGATCAGGTCGGCGCCCTGTCGCGCCACTTCGCGCACGGCAAGCCGCACGCCGTCCTCGCCGTCGGCCAGCAGGCCCACGGGCCGGAGCTCGCGCACCAGGTCGAGCGGCAGCACGATCCAGTCGCCCTGCCCGCCGGTCGGGGAGATGCCGGGGCCCGCGGTGAGGATCCGTGGGCCCACGATCATCTCGCTGTTGATCGCGTAGCGGAGCGCGTATCCCGCGCCGGTGATGCCGCAGTCGCGCACCGTCGTGAAGCCCGCCTCGAGGAACGCGAGCGCGCAGAGCGCCGCGCGGATCGTCCGCACGCGGTCGTCGGGCCACAGATAGCGGCGGTAGGGGTCCGACGCGATCTCGCCGTTGAAGTGGACGTGCGCGTCGATCAGGCCCGGCACGATCGTCGTTCCGCGGCAGTCGACGAGCGTCGCGCCCGCCAGCTCCTCCGCGGTCGCGGTGCCGAGGCGCACCACGCGCTGGCCACGGACGATCACGTCCGCCGCGACGGGCGCGGCACCCGTGCCGTCGATGACCCGCGCGCCCTGGAAGATCGTTGTGCCGGAGGCGTCGTCGAAGCGCACGAGCTTCCCGGCGAGCGGCCCGTCCGGCTTCAGTCGCCACATCGTGCCGCAAACCTCCCGTGCGGGCCCGGAGCCGCCGCTATGCCTCGATCCACGTGCGCGCGTTGACCGTCAACACGCCGTTGCCCATGTGCACGAAGTCGTGGAGCTTCTTGCTCACGCCGGCGATCTCCTTCGTCGCCAGCACCCAGACGCTCGGCGCCTGGAGGGAGATCTTCTCCTGCGACTCCTTCAGCAGCGCGAGGCGGCGGTTGGGGTCCGTGTTGCGCTGGGCTTCGAGGAGCGTGGCGTCGATGTCCGGGTAGCACGAGCCGGCGGTGTTCGTCCCGTTCGGGCGGAAGAACTCGCAGCCGTAGCGCTGCCGGATCCAGTGCACGGTCGGGCCGCCGCCGGTCGCGTCCAGCCACATCTCCAGCTCGCTCGTCCGGGGGTCCTTGCGGACGAACTCGAGGTACTTCGCGAACTCGACCGTCTCGAGCCTCACGTTCACCCCGACCGCGCGCAGCTGCTGCTGGACCGCCTGCTGCAGCTCGAAGTCCTTGAAGTAGGCGCCCTTGGGTCCCACCAGCGTCGCCGAGAAGCCGTTCGGATACCCGGCGTCCGCGAGCAGCTGCTTGGCCTTCGCCGGGTCGTACGCGAAGCCCGGCAGCGCGACGTAGCCGGTCTGCCCCGGCACGATCGGGCCGTTGATCTGCTCCGCCAAGCCGTTGTAGAGATTTTTCACGATCGACTGCTTGTCGACGGCGTGATTGAGCGCCTGCCGCACCCGGATGTCGCTGTAGGGCTTCTTGAGGCTGGCGACGCCGAAGAACAGGGCGCGCGTCGTCGTCCGGATGCTCGGCGCGAGCGCCGGATTCTTGGCGATGCGCTCCTGCGCCTCCGGGTTGAGCGTCCGGGCGATGTGGATGTCGAGCGCCTCGAGTCCGATGATGCGCGCCTCCGGCTCGGGCACGCTGCGGAGGATGACCTTGTCGAGATAGGCCTTGTCCCCCCAATAAGCCTCGTTCCGCGCAACGACGAACCGTTCGTCCTTGATCCACTCGACGAAGGTGAACGGCCCGGTGCCCACGGCGTTCCTCGCCAGGTCTTTCCCGAACTTCTTGATCGCGTCCGGGCTGATGATGAACCCCCACGAGCCGGTGATGCCGGCGGCGTCGGCGAGGCGGTCGAGGAAGAAGGCATCCAGGTCCTTGGTGACGAACCGCACCGTGAAGTCATCCACCACCTCGACGCGATCGACGACGGGCGTGACCTGATTCGCGCGGAGCGGACGGTCGGCGGGGGGGCCGAAGTAGCGGTCGAACGTGGCCTTCACCGCAGCGGCGTTGAACGCGGCGCCGTCGTGGAACTTGACTCCCTGGCGCAGCTTGAACGTCCACGCCGTGCCTTCCTGCGTCCACGACGTGGCCAGAGCCGGAATCGGCTGCAGGTCGGCCGTGAGTCCGACGAGCCCTTCATAGATCAGACTGAACGCGGCGAGCGACGGCTGGTCGCCCGAGACGCCGGGGTCGAGGTTGGTGATCTCGGCCTGCAGTGCGTTCACCACCGTCCCCCCGCGTCGCGGCGTCAGCGCCGCTGGGCCCGGAGCCGAGTTCGGCGCGCAGGCCGCGGCGACGGTCGCCATCGCCCCCGCTCCGGTGAGCGCCGCCGCACTCCTGATCGCACCACGCCGCGTGAGGGTCGCGTGCGCTGACGGCCGGTTGTCCATCTTCGTTTCCCTTCCCCGCCCCGCACGGACGCACCCGACGTGCGTCGACGACCAGGACGGTCCGCTTCACGACGATCTCGGGCAAGGGCGCCAGGCAATGTGTGCGGTGGTCCGCGCTGTGCCTGCGGCACATTGAGTCGGAGGGCGGCGGGCCTAGCCTCGGCTCCGTGCGGGTCGTGGCTACCGGGCTGGTCTACGACGGACGGGCGCACCCTTCATACGGACGGGTGTGCCGGCGCACCACGCTCACGCGGACGGCCGACGGCACGCTGCTGGTGTCCTTTCGCCGCGGCTCCGACCAGCGCTCGACCGACGGCCATCCCGTCCTGCTCGCCTCGAACGACGAGGGCCTGACCTGGACGATGCGCTACGACGGGTACGGGCGGACCGACCTGGCCGGCGTTCGAGGCGAGATGCTCGCGCTGTGCGTCATGGAGCAGACCCCCGGCACGCTCCTCGCCACCTCGCTGTGGATCGACCGGTCCGACCCGAGCCTGCCCTTCCAGAACCCGGTCACGGGCGGGTTCCTCCCCATGCGCATCGTTCACCTGCGGTCGCGGGACGGCGGACGCAGCTGGGACGAGCCGCGCGTCATGGAGACCGTCCCGCACGTCGCCGCCACGCCCGAGACGAACGCCGCGCTCCGCCTCGACGGGGGCGTGCTCGTTCAGCCGTACGGCACCTGGAAGGAGTACGGCGATCCCGGCATCCCGCACAGCCGACCGTACCTGCGCTTCTCGCGCGATGAGGGCGCGACCTGGCCGGAGTGGGTGCGCCCGGCCGAGCACCCCGAGCCGACGGTCCTGTACTGGGATCAGCGGATCGCCGTGCACCCGGTGACCCGGCGCCTGGTGAGCGTGTTCTGGACGCGGGACATCCGAGCCGAGCGCGATCTCGACGCGCACGTCGCATGGGGCAGCCCCGACGCCCGCACCTGGACCGAACCCGTGCCGATCGGGATCCGAGCGCAGTACTTCCAGCCCGTGGCGCTCGGCGGCGACCGCCTCGCGGCGGTCTGGGTGGATCGCGAAGTCCCCGGCGTGCTGGCCGCGCGCAGCGACGACTTCGGGCGAACCTGGGACCGCAGCGCTGCCGCGGTCCTGTACGAGGGCCGCCCCCCGGACGGCCCCGCCGCCCCCGGGGGCGGCGCGGCGAGCACGTTCATCGGCACGACCATCGCCGGCTACCAGTTCGGCCACCCGCGCGCGGTGCTCCTTCCGGGAGGGGACCTGCTCGCGGTCTGGTACGCGGGGAGTGAGCGCGCGATGGAGGTGCGCTGGGCGCGCGTCGCGCTCTGACCCGGATGAGGCGGCCCGTGAGCGTCACGGGAATCCCGCGGCCGATCAGCCGGCGGCGGACTCCGAGCGAAGGTACTCCCCGAACAGCTCGTTCACGCCCAGCGCCTGCGAGACGTAGCCCTGACGGACCTGCGCGCGAGCGAAGGCCTCGATCGCCGCCCGATTAGCCGTGCTCTGGAGGCCGTACTCCCGCCACTCCGGGCCGAACACCCGCGGGATCTCCTCGAACGCTTCGGCCGACCACGGGGCGGCGTTTCCCCAGCGGCGCGCCTGCTCGACGTACGTCTCGCGGCTCGCCGACACGGCCGCCTGGAGCCGAGCGAGAACCTCGGGGTGCCGCGCGGCGATCCGGCGATCCACGCCGATGAGGTGCAGCACCGGGTAGAGCGAGGTCGTCCGGAAGTACTCCTCTTCGGCACGGCGCAGATCGCGGTGCAGCCGCCGGAGGGTGGTGCCGGCCTGGTAGTAGGCGGCCGGCGCGAAGCCGCCGACCAGCGCGTCGAGCCGTCCCTGCGCGAGCTCGTCGGCGAGCGTCCGTCCGGCGCCCACCCAGCGCACGTGTCGCGGCGCGCCCGCGGCGACGTTCGCGGGCCGCTCGGGCTCGGGGTGGTCGAGCGGGCCTTCCACCCAGGCCACCTCGTCCATCTCGATGCCGGCGTCGGTGAACAGCGACTTCGCCCAGGTGTTCCCGGTGTCCGACCAGCCGGACACGCCGACCGTCGCGCCCCGCAGATCCGCCACCGACCCGAACGGCGAGTCCGCCCGGACGAAGATCATGCGGTGGCGGAACCCGCGGTAGATGAAGGCCGGGATGCCGACGTAAGGGCAGTCGCCGCGCGCCGACCGGGCGACGAAGCGGGAAAGGCCCATCTCACAGGCCGGAAAGGGGTCGCGGCCGAAGGCCGAGGTCTCAGGCGGGTTGTAGCGCACCGTGACGGCCAGCCCGGGAACCGTGACCTCGCCGCGCGCGAGCGGGCCGAGCGACTCGTAGGCGGGCGACACGAAGAGCGGGAGCTCGAGCGGCTCCGCGCTCACACCGTCCCTCCCGCCGGCGCGACCGTCCCGGTTCGGGCGGCGGCCGCCCGCCGCGCGTGCCGTCGCTCGCGGATGCCCTGCCCCGTGACGATGCGCGTGGGGCGAACCGTGATCACAACCCGCGCCTCGCGCTCGCCCACCTCACCCACCCGCCCGTGGTACCGGAGCTGGAGCTGCTCGTGGAACGCGCCGGTGGGGTCCGGCGTGATCGCTTCGACGCGCCCGTGGACCTGGAGGTAGCGCAGCGGCTCTTCGGGATCGCTGATCAAGACCGCCACGCGCGGCTCGCGCCGGACGTTGCGGTAGTTGTGTCGGGTGGTCGTGTGCGTGAAGAGCAGCACGCCCGAGCCCGGCTCCCACAGGAACCACATCGGGTTCGCCAGCGGGGCGCCGTCCTCGCGCACCGTCGCCAGGCAGGCGTAGAGCGGACGCTCCAGCAGATCCCGGTGTGAAGGCGGGACCGCCGGCGCGGCGTCCTCGCGCTCGACCTCGTCACTCATGCCCGCGCAAGACTCCCACCGCTCGCCCGTGGCACAACGTGCGGCACCGCCAATCGGCCCCCAACCGGGTGGTCGTTCGGCACAGTGCTGAAGGGATCATCGCGTCGAGTCACGGCGCGCCCGCTCCGGCGTGATGAGACCGCGCCGCAGGTCTCGCTCGACATCGGCCGCCGAACGTTTCCGGGGATCGCCGAACCCGCCGCCCGACGCCACGTGGTACTCGAACACGTCGCGGTCGGACCCGAGCGTCGCGATACCGCTGCGGCCAAGCTCCGTCTGATCGATCGGCACGCCGTTCCACGTGGCCCGCGTCGTGCTGCCGGACCCGCCACCGAAGAGCCCGGGCGCGCCGACGCGCGCACGCGATGGCGAGAAACGCACGTCCACCGGCAGGGGGTGACCCGGTAGCCGGCGCAGCGAGACGCGCTGGCCCATCCCGCCGCGGAACTCGCCCGCGCCCGCACTGTCGGGCTCCCACTCGCGTTGCTCGACCAGTACGGGTGCCCCTTGCTCGAACAGCTCGACCGGGGTGCTCGCGGCTCCGCTCGTGTAAATGAACCCGCCGATCCCGTCGCGGCCGGCGCCGCCGCCGCGGCCACCGCCGCCGAACATGCCGATCGAGTAGAAGGAGCCATCGGGCCTGCGGCCCAGGGCGCCCACCCCCTGGTTCGCCCCGTAGCCGGCCATCGCACGATCGGGAGCGACCTGGGCGATCGCCGCGAGCACGATGCTGCTCACTCGCGTCGTGAAGATGTGCCGCTCGCCGACCGCGGCCGGGAAGCGGCACGCAAGGACCGAGCCCTCGGGCGCCGCGACGTGCAGCGGCTGGATGGAACCCTCGTTGTGCGGCAGGTGCGGCGCGAGGACGCACTCGAGCAGGTAGTGCGTGTTCACCACCGTGTACGAGAGCGTCACGTTGTTGCCGCCGACCGGAAACTGCGGCGGCGCATCCGGGTAGTCGACGTGTATCTCCTCCCCCGCGACCGTCAGCGCGACCTTGATGCGCACCGGCTCCTCGACCCCGTCGACCATCCCCTCCGCCCGATAGGTGCCGTCCGGCAATGCGCCGATGATCCCGCGCATCGCGCGCTCCGAACGGCCCTGGATCTCCGTCGCGAGGCCCGCGACGTCCTCGAGCCCGTACTCGCGCATCAGCGCGAGCAGGCGCGCCGCGCCGACCTCGTTCGCCCCGACCATCGCCTCGAGATCCCCGAGCACCATTTCGGGCTGGCGCACGTTGGCGCGCAGCAGGTCGAACACGGGCTCACTCGCCCGCCCCTGCTCGTACAGCTTCGTGATCGGGATGAACACACCTTCTTCGTGCACCTCGCGCACGCGCCGATGCGAGATGGCGCCGCCGATGTCGGCCTGGTGCGCGACGGTCGCCACGAACGCGACGAGCCGCCCCCGCTCGAAGACCGGCGTGATGATCGCCACGTCATCGAGGTGCCCGATGCACAGCCAGGGATCGTTGCCGATGAAGACGTCGCCGGGCTCGATGCGCCCGGCGAAGCGCTTGAGCAGGTCGCGCGTGAGCGTCGGGAGCGCGAGATTGAACGAGGCCATGCCCACGGCACCCATCGCGAGCTGCCCGCCGCTTGCGGTGAGCAGCCCGCATCCGAAGTCCAGTGCCGTGGCGATGATCGGCGAGAACGCCGTCCGGCGGATCGTCAGCCACATCTGGTCCGAGATGGCGATCAGCCGCGCCCACGCGATCGCGAGGTCCGCCGGATCCAGGCCCGCATCGCTCCTGCTCACGCGCCCAGGTCCAGCACGATGCTGCCGTGCGCGTCGACGCGCGCGCGGCCCCCCGGCGGCAGGACGATCGTGGTCTCACGCTCCTCGACCAGCGCGGGACCTTCGAGCACGGCGCCCGCGGCAAGGCGATAGCGGTCGTACACGGTCGCCTGCACCCCGGGGCCGGGCCCGATGCGGATCGGCCGCGCGCCCTTCACCGCATCGCCCGCCAGGGCAGCCGCCCCGAGCGCCACGGTGCGGCGCGGGCCGACCGCGGTGACTTTCCAGCTCACGACCTCGAGCTCGCCGTTCTCGTGATGGCGGCTGTAGAGGCGGCGATAGGTGGCGGCGAAGGCCTCGCGGACGGGCTCGATGCTCCGCGCATCGAGGGTGCCGTCGGGCACCGGCACCGTGAGCTCGAACACCTGGCCGCGGATGTGCACGTCCGCTTCGCGCACGACGCGGACGTCGGGCGCGGCGACGCTCGCCTCGGCCAGAGCCGCCAGTCCGAGCGCCGCCATCTCGCCGAGCGCACGGTTCACCGCATCCCAGTCGATCTCGCGCACTCTCGCGGGCAGCGATCTGGCGTACGTGAAGGAGAGCGGCGCCACGAGAGATCCCAAAGCCGACGTCGCGCCGGCTCCGACCGGGAACACGATGCGGCTGACGCCCAGCTTCCGGGCGACGGTCGCCGCGTGCGCGGGGCCGGCGCCACCGAACGCCACCAGCGTGACGCGCCGCGGGTCCCAGTTGCGCTCGACCAGGTGCGCGCGCGCAGCCTCGGCCATGCTCTCGCTCACGACGTCGTGGATCGCGGCGGCGGTCCGCAGCGGCGTG
>VGPA01000024.1 GCA_016875665.1 Chloroflexota bacterium
GGGGAGCGCACCAGCGTGGCGAGCGACGTCGCTACGGCGTTTCACGCGACCGGGACGAGCCACCTCCTTGCGATCTCAGGCTTCAACCTCACGCTCGTGGCGTCGGCGGTGGGCGTGCTGGCGCGCGGCCGGCTTCCGCCGTCCGCCGCCGCGTGCGTCGGACTCGCGGCTGCGGTGGCCTACGCCGTCGTCGTGGGTCTCCAGCCGAGCGTGCTCCGCGCCACGCTCATGGCGGCGATCGCCGCGGCTGCGGTGGTCGGGGGGCGAGGCTCCTTCGCCGCGAATGCGCTCTGCGGCGCGGTCGCGCTTCTGGTCATCGCCGATCCGCGCGCGTCGGGCGACGCGGGGGCGGTGCTGAGCGTTGCGGCGACCGCCGGGCTCATCCGCTGGCAACGCCCGTTCGCCGAGCGCTTCGCCGCGCTGCCGCCGCTCATCGGCGAGGGCCTCGCGACCACGCTCGCGGCGACCCTGCCCACGCTTCCGATCGTCGCCGTCCTCTTCGGCCGGATCTCGCTCATCGCGCCGCTCGCCAATCTCGTCGCGGTGCCGCTCTTCACGCCGCTCCTGGCGTTCGGGGCGGGTGCGGCGCTGCTCGGTTCCCTCGTGCCGGACCTCGCACGCCCACTCGCGATGGCGGCGTTCGGGTGCGCGTGGCTGCTGCTGCGGGCGGTGCAGCTGTTCGCCGCGGTCCCGCTCGCGTCGATCGACGTGCCCGAGGGTGTGCCGACCGGAGTCGTGGTGGTGGGAGTGGCGCTCGCCGCCGCGCGTGCGGCCCGCGGCATCGCACCCCGTGCGCTCCTGGCAGCGGCTCGGGCCCATGCGCCGCCGCGCCCATCCTGGTTGGGCTCCGGGTGGGGTACTCGATGGGACACCCCGCTCGTGCCGGTCGCGGCGGCCGCCGCGGGCGTGGTGCTCGTGGTGATCGGCGGCACCGTCGCGGCACCGCTCGTACGCCCGGCGCCCGACGTTCGGATCCTCGCGCTCGATGTGGGCCAAGGCGACGCGTTCCTCGTCGAAGCCGACGGCCGCCTCGCGCTGATCGACGGCGGACCGGACCCGTCCCGGCTGCTCGCGCAGCTGGGCGCGACGCTCCCGCCGTGGCGCCGCCGTATCGACCTGATCGCGCTCACGCACGCGCACCTCGATCACGGCGCCGGTCTCCTGGCGGTTCTCGACCGGTACGAGGTCGGCCTCGCGATCGAGCCGGTGGGCTTGAACGAGGGCGCACTCCGGGACCAGTGGATCGCGCGCACCGGCCGAGCCGGTGTGCCGCGCCGCGCGGTGCGCGCGGGTGAGCGCATCCGGCTGGGGGCCGCGCGGATCACCGTGCTCGCGCCGTCGGCCGGCGACGCAGCTCGCGTCGACGTCCCCTCGCTGGTGCTGCGGGTGGAGCGCGGCGGGTTTTCGGCGCTGTTCATGGGCGATGCGACCGATCCGGCGCTCGCGGACCTGCTCCTCCAGCCGCGCGCGCTGGGCGCGGACCTGTACATCCCACCGCACCACGGTGCCGAGACCGCCTACGCGGCCGCGCTCGCGGGCGCCGTGCGGCCCCGCGCCGCGCTGCTCTCCCTCGGCGCGGGGAACCGCTACGGGCACCCCGCGCCCGGCACGATCGCCGCACTGCGGGGAGTGCCGACCTACCGGACGGACCGCGATGGGACGGTGGAGGTCGCGACCGACGGCCCGGATGGCTCGTTCGCCGTGAAGACCAAGGTGAACGGCCTCGGGCCGCCGCGCCGCGGCGTGGTGCCCTACGTTCCCGCACCGCGCTGACTCGCTCCGTCGCGGACCCTACGCTCGTTCCATCGCCAGCCAGACCTCTGCTCCCGCGCGGCCCGTCTTCCTCCTCCACGGCGAGGATGCGTTCCGCACGCGCCTGCGTCTCGCCCAGCTGATCCGTGACCTGCTCGCGGGAGGCGCCGGCGCACCGGCCGATCTGGCGGTCGAGCGGAGCCCGGATCTGGGCTCGGCGATCGGCCTCGCGCGGCACGACGCCAAGCGCGACAAAGCCCTCGACATCGCGCTTTCCGGGCAGGCCCAGGGCCTGTTCGCCTCGGCGGAGCGGAGCATCGTGCTCGTCGAGAACGCGGAGGCGCTGCAGATCGGGGACCAGCACATCGCGCTCTTGGATGCGCTCCCGCCGGACTCGCCGCTGGTGCTGCTCGTGCTGGACAAGCTGGACACTGGCCGCCGCCGCGCGCCCGCACGGGGCAAAGCGGCGAAGGCCGCGGCGCCGCCGGCCCGGACGCTTCCCGAGGCCGTCGCGGACGCGGGCGGAACGGTCGAGCGGATCGAGCGGCTCGCACCCGACGCGCTCGGCACCTGGATCGACGCGCGCGCGGCGCTCCACACGGTGGAGCTCGCGCCGCTTGCGAGAGCCGCGCTCGTGGAGCTCGGGCCGGACACGGAGCGCCTGGAGAACGAGCTCGCCAAGCTCGCGGTCTGGGCGCAGGGCAAGCGCGTCGAGGCCGAGGACGCCCGTCGCCTCGTCACCGGAGCGATCGAGGCCGACGTGTTCCGGCTGACGAACGCGGTGGTGCGGCGCGACGTGCGGACCGCACTTTCGGCACTCGACGTCCTGTTCCAGGACGGCCAGCCCGTGCTGCAGATCCTCGCGCTCCTGCAGTGGCAGGTGCGCGTGCTCAACTTCGCGACGCTGCTCGAGCGGACCGGGGCCAACGGCAAGAAGGCGGACCCCGCCGACTTCGCGAAGGCGATCCGGTCGACCCCCGGGGCGATCCTGCGCTGGCGCGAGGAGGCCCGTCGCGTGACGCGAGCGGACATCGACCGGCTGTTCGGCTCCCTCTACGCGACGGACATCGCGATCAAAAGCGGGCGGGTGGAGGACGAGGAGGCCGCGCTCACGCTGTGCGTGCTCGACCTCTGCGGTGTGCGCGGCGCGAGCATGGATGAACTGGTGGAGACGATCCCGGCGCCAAAGCGGCGTTAGCGGCTGGCGGCCGGCTCCTTCTTTGCGGCAAGAGCCGCGCGGCCCTTCTTGTAGTCCTCGGCGAACGCGGCGAGCCCCTTGTCGGTGAGCGGATGCTTGAACATCGACTCCAGCACCTTGAACGGCATGGTGGCGATGTCCGCGCCGGCGTGCGCCGACTGCGTGACGTGCATCGGGGTGCGGATGCTCGCGGAGAGGACCTTGGTCTTCACGCCGGTCTCGCGGTAGGCCTTCACGATGTCACGCACCAGCCCGACGCCGTCCTCGTTGATGTCGTCGAGCCGGCCGACGAATGGGCTTACGCACCACGCCCCGATCGCCGCTGCGAGCAGCGCCTGGTTCACCGAGAAGCACAGCGTGACGTTGATTCGCACGCCCTCGCCCGCGAGCACACGCCCCGCGCCGAGCCCGTCCGGGGTCAGCGGCACCTTGACGATGACGTTCTTGTGCCACGCCGCGAGGCGCCGGCCCTCGGCGATGAGGTCGTCGCGCGACTCGGTGACGCACTCGGCGGAGACGTTGCCGACGATGCCGCAGATCTTCTTGATCTGCTCCTCGTGGTCCTTGCCGGCGCGCATGACGAGCGTTGGGTTCGTCGTGACTCCATCGAGGATGCCCCAGCGCACACCGCTTTCGACCTCGCTGAGCTCCGCCGTGTCCAAATAGAGCTTCATCCCGCCTCCACGGTCCGTTGGGCGGCGGACGTCTCGACCGCTCGCCCGCTGGCGCGCGCGTTCGCGAGCGCCGCCTCGACGAACCCAACGAACAGGGGGTGCGGCCGGTTCGGCCGCGACTTGAACTCGGGGTGGTACTGCGTTCCGAGGAAGAACGGATGGCCCTCGAGCTCCACGATCTCGACCAAGCGCCCGTCGGGGGACAGCCCGCTGAAGCGCATGCCGTGGCTTTGGAGGAGCTCGCGGTACGCGTTGTTGAACTCGTACCGGTGCCGGTGGCGTTCGAGCACGATCGGCTGGCCGTACGCCTTGTGCGCGCGCGAGCCGGGCTGGAGCACGCACGGATACGAGCCGAGGCGCATCGTCCCGCCCTTGTCTGCGAGGTCGCGCTGCTCGGGCAGGAGATCGATGACCGGGTGGCGCGTGAAGGAATCGAACTCTGAGCTCGAGACTTCGTCGGTGCCGAGGGCCTTACGGGCGAGCTCGATGACCATGCACTGGAGGCCCATGCAGAGACCGAGGGTCGGGATGCCGTTCGTGCGCGTGTGGCGCACCGCGCGGACCTTGCCCTCGATGCCGCGGTAGCCGAACGCGCCAGGGATGACCACGCCGTCCAGCCCCGCGAGGAGCGACAGGTCGCCGCCCTCGAGCTTCTCGCTGTCGATCCAGCGCAGCTGCGGGCGGCAGCCGGCGGCCCAGGCGGCGTGGCGGATCGACTCCGCGACCGAGAGGTAGGCGTCCTGGAGCTCGATGTACTTGCCGACCAGGCCGATCTCGAGCGGGATGCGCACGGTGCGGATGCGCTCGACGAGCGAGCGCCACTCGTCGAGGTCCGGCTCCGGCACGCGGTCCGTGAGGCCGAGCTCCTCGATCACGGTGCGGCCGAGGCCGGATTCCTCCAGCTGGAGCGGTACGGCGTAGATCGACCAGCAGTCGGGCTCCGACACGACGTTGTCGAGCTTCACGTCGCAGAACAGCGCGATCTTCTCGCGCAGGTCGTCGTCGATCGGCTGGTCCGCGCGCGCCACGACGATGTCCGGCTGGAGGCCGATCGAGCGGAGCTCTTTGACGGAGTGCTGCGTCGGCTTGGTCTTGAGCTCGCCGGTGGCGACCCGCGGCAGGAGCGTGAGGTGGATGATCACCACGTTCTGCCGGCCCACGTCGTTGCGGAACTGGCGGATCGCTTCCAGGTAGGGGAGGGACTCGATGTCGCCGACCGTGCCGCCGACCTCGACCAGCACTACGTCCGCGCGCGTCTCGCGCGCCACGCGGTGGATGCGCTCCTTGATCTCGTTGGTGATGTGGGGGATGACCTGCACGGTCCCGCCGAGGTAGTCGCCGCGGCGCTCCTTCGTGATGACCGCGTTGTAGATCTGGCCGGTCGTCACGTTGGAGGCGCGGGTGACGTTGCGGTCGATGAACCGCTCGTAGTGGCCGAGGTCGAGGTCGGTCTCGGCCCCGTCCTCCGTGACGAAGACCTCGCCGTGCTGGTAGGGGGACATCGTGCCGGGGTCGACGTTGAGGTACGGGTCCATCTTCAGCGAGCCGACCGCGAGGCCGCGCGCCGCCAGGATGCGGCCGAGCGAGGCGGCGGTGATGCCCTTGCCAAGGGAGGAGGTGACCCCTCCGGTGACGAACACGAACTTCGGCACGGGCTACGACCTCCGGGGTTTTTCCAAGTGTACCGGAGGGCTGAGTGCGCTAGGAGGCTTTTCTCCGGGGCTGCTTGGATGCCTTCTTTTCCTGCTCCTTGGCGCGTTCCATCGTCGCCCTGAGCAGGTCGATGATGTCGCCGCGCGCCTCCTCGGCCTCAGGCTCCGGAGCCTCGACGATCCCAGTGCCGCCTTCGACTTTCGCCCGCACGAGGCGGTCCACGGCTTCCTTGTACTCATCCTTGAACCGGCCGGGGTCGAACGAGTCCGTCATCGAATCGACGACGCTCTCGGCCATCTTCAGCTCGGCGGCCGTCGGCTTGACGTCCTGCGGAAGGTCGAGCTCGCTTGTGGAGCGGATCTCATCCGGCCAGTGCAGGGTGTTGAGCAGGAGCGGCCCGTTCTCGAGCGTGCGCAGGGACACCAACCGCTCGCGCTCGCGCAGCGCGAACTTGGCGATCGCGACGCGCCCCGTCTTCTCGAGCGTCTTCGCCAGCAGCGCGTACGCCTTCGCGCCGATCTTCGTCGGCTCCAGGTAGTACGCGCTCTGGCAGTAGAGGGGGCCGGCGATCTCGGCGTCGTCGACGAAGCCGGCGATCTCGATCGCCTTGCTTGACTTGAGCGGCAGCTCCTTGCGGTCGTCCTCCTCGAACAGCGCGTAGTTGCCCTTTTCGTACTCGTAGCCGCGGACCGTGTCCGACCGCTTCAGCTCGTGGTCGCCCGCCGAGCAGTAGAGCTTCTGGTTCACGCGTGAGCGGTGCTCGGAGCAGAGCATGTTGAACGAGACCTTCGCGGAGGTCTCGGTAGCCAGCGACAGCTTCACCGGGATCGTCACGAGCCCGAACGAGATCGCGCCCTGCCAGATCGGACGAGGCATGTACGGAGCACAGTTCTGAGCCCATTGTGCGAACGCTTGCGCACGTCCATCGGACCGGAGCAGCGGTCGCGCAAGCGACCGCTGTCTCTCACTTGAACGTCAGCATGAACGCGAGCAGATCCTCGAGCTCGGCATCCGTGACGCGATCCGTGCCGTAGCGGGGCATGCCGTCGAGCCCGGTCCGCACCGCCTCGGTGTCCGGCTTACCCACGACGTTCATCCCTTCCGGGCCCGCCCCCGCGCCGCCGTGGCAGCGATCGCAGCCCTGCGCGAACCACACGGCGGCCCCGCGCTGCGCGGGGCTCCCGTGGGGATCGGCGAACGCGATCTGCGCGGCCGTCGCGGGCGCGACGGAGACCGGCTTGGCCGTGCCGTCCTGCAGCCTCCGCATGTAGACGACCATCGCCCAGATGTCCTCGTCCCGGAAGAGGTCTTTGAACGCGGGCATCGCCGTGAACGAGAGGCCGTTCCGGACGATCCAGAACAGCTCGGCGTCGCTCTTGCCGCGCACGGTGTCGGCGCGCAGGTCGCTCGCGGGCGGATAGTTCGTCGCGCCGAGCACGCCGCGACCGTCGCCCAGCACCCCGTGGCAGGAAGCGCAGCCGCCGGTGTAGGCGTCGCGGCCGCGCTGCAGCGAGCGCGCGTCTCCGGCGAGCGGGTTCGTCTGGCTTCCCGCGCCGAGCCGCGCCGTGAGCGTGACCATCGCCTCGCCGTAGCGTCGCTCGAGCGGCAGCTCGGACCGGTGTGTGAGCGCGAGCGGGCCGCCCACCACCGCGGCCGCGATCGCCAGCGCGACGAGCGCGGCGCCGGCGACGACGAAGCGGCGCGGACCCCTACCCATCTCCTGCACCTACGTTGTCTTCTCGCGCTCGGATGAGGCCGTCGCCAGAGCGCGCTCCGCGAGCGCGGTCGGCAGCCCGCCGGTCCCGCACAGCGTGTCATGGAACTCGCGCAGGCCCTCGGTCCCGGTGCGCCCGGTGCGCGCCAGCCATCGCGTGCGGATGTCGACGATCTCGAGCATCCCCGTGAGGTATGACGACGCCTGAGTGGGCCACTGACAGTAGCGGCCCACCTCGCCGCGTGCGACGGGACCGGGGAGGTTCGCGCGCTCGTGCATGAACGCGACGGCCTCGTCGAACGTCATCTCGCCGAAGTGCAGGCTCGTGTCCACCACGATGCGGGCGGCCCGGAAGATCGTCGCCTCGTATTGGTACAGCAGCTGCCGCGGGTCGGTGAAGAACCCCTGTTCGCGCATCATGCGCTCGGCGTAGAGCGCCCAGCCTTCGTTGAAGTACGACGTGGAGAACACCTTGCGCACCGCCGACGGATGGCGCTTGGCGGTCACGAGGTGCCAGTGGTGGCCGGGGTACGCCTCGTGCACCGCCGTGGTCGGGATGTTGTGGGTCGAGTTCCCTTCGAGCCGCTTGTCGATCTCGGACTGCGACTCGCCGTCCGGCGGGAACGGGACGAAGAAGTGGCCGAGGAGAGAGGGTAGGAAGGCCGGCGGTCGCTGGTAGGAGGCGACCGCGAGCACCGGCCGCTGGAAGTGCGGCGACGGCACGACCGCGCAGCGCTCGCCCGGCGGCAGCGTGACGAGACCGCGCTCGTCCAGGAAGCGGCGCGCGCGCTCGGTCCACTCGGCGTATTCGGCGCGCATGCCCTCGGGGTCGGCGGCGTGGAGGTGGTTCAGGCGCTCGCAGAGCGGAGCCCAGTCGTCCGAGCCGTCGATCTCGCGCGCGATGCGGTTCGCCTCCGCCACGAGCAGGTCGTACTGCTCGCGTCCGCGCTCGCGGAGCTCGCGCGCCGTGTAAGGGAGCAGCTCCTTCTCCCGGAGGAGCGCGGTGTACAGCGCTTCGCCGATCGCGTATCCGCCCGACGCGCGCCGCAGGTTCGCCTCGAGGTACGCGTGGAACGAGCGGCACGCGTCGCCCGCCTTCGCGCCCGCGGCCTCCAGGCGCGCGCGCTGCGCTGGATCGGCCGCCTCGGCCGGAAGCAGCTCGCGCACGTACCGCTCGGCCGCCTTCGCCTGCCCGAGCGCCCGCTCGGCGTAGATCGGCGGCACCGCCGCCCAGTCGAGGTTGGCCTCGCCCTGGCGCAGGTTGCGGACCAGCCCCTCGAGGCGGGCGACGGCGGCGTCGACGAGATCCTTCTCGCCGCGGAGACGGTGCAGGAACAGGATGAAGATGCCGTTCAGGCCGGGGCCGAGGTAGTCACCCGGCTGCCGCCGCCACATCAAGTGCGACTCCATCAGCTGGGCACCCCGCACCACCGAGACGAAGAGCTCCCGGTCGATCCGCTCGTCCGGGCTCAGGTCGGCGTCGGGGAAGGCGCGCATCTCGGCGAGCGAGTCCGCGCGCCATGCCGCGCGGGCATCCTCGGCCGCGGCGGAGAGGTCGACCGAGCGCTCGTCGTACTCGGTGAGGCCGAGCGACGACGCCCCGGCTGGGTTGTCCGCGTAGACCTCGCGCAGCCTGGCGTCCATCGCGCGCGCGAACGCTCCCGGCACCGGCGCACCTCCCCGCGAGAATGCAGGGGTGAGTCTCGCCGAATACCAGCGCAAGCGCGATTTCGGGAGGACGCCCGAGCCCAAGGGCCGGACGCCGGTGGACCAGGGCGCCCTGCGGTTCGCGGTCCACCGCCACGACGCGTCCCACCTGCACTGGGACGTCCGGCTGGAGATGCGCGGCGTGCTCGCCTCGTGGGCGATCCCGAACGGCCCGCCGCTCGAAGCCGGGAAGCGCCGGCTCGCGGTCCACACCGAGGACCACCCGATCGAGTACCTCGACTTCCACGGCGTGATCCCCGACGGGTACGGCGCCGGCACTATGACCATCTGGGACACCGGCACGTACGACCTGCTCCTCGCCAAGGAGGACCGCGAGTTCAAGGTCCACTTCCACGGAAACCGGCTCCAGGGGGAGTGGGTGCTCGTGCACACCGGACAGAACGCCGGCCGCGACTGGCTGATGATCAAGCACGGGACGCCGCCGAAGGACGACCCGCTCGCCTGGCGCATCGAGCCGCAGCTCATCGCAGTGACCGCGGAGGAGCCGTTCGACTCGCCGGACTTCGCGCACGAGATCAAATGGGACGGCGTGCGTGTGGTCGCGTTCGTCGATGGCGGCGAGGTCCGTGTGCAGACGCGGCGCCTCCTCGACCGGACCAAGCAGTACCCGGAGCTGCAGGAGCTCGGACCGGCGCTCACCGGCGCCTACCAGGCCATCGTCGACGGCGAGATCGTGGCGCTCGACGAGAAGGGCGTGCCGTCGTTCCAGCGAATTCAGTCGCGGATGAACGTCGAGGGCGAGTCCGAGGTCCGCCGCCTCCGCAAGACGACGCCCGTGGTGTTCTACCCGTTCGACATCCTGTGGGCCGACGGGGTCGACCTGCGGCCGCTGCCGCTGCGCGAGCGGGTGGCGCGGCTGGACGCCGCGATCACGCCGATGGGCGCGACCCGCAAGTCGGAGCGGTTCGTCGGCGACGGCATCGCGCTGGCGGCGGCCGCGAAGGAGCACGGCTTCGAGGGCGTCGTGGCGAAGCGGCTCGACGCGCCGTACACGAGCGGGCGGTCCGCGACCTGGATCCGCGTGAAGAACCGGAAGACGATCGACTGCGTCATCGGCGGCTGGACCGACGGGCAAGGCGCGCGCGCGTCACTCGGGTCGGTGCTCGTCGGCGTGTACCGGGGCGAGGAGCTCGTGCCGCTAGGCGGCGTGGGCAGCGGCTTCAGCGAGAAGACGGTGCGGGACGTGCTGGCGACCCTGCGCTCGCGCGAGCAGCCGGTCTCGCCGTTCGCCTCGCCGCCCAAGGACTTCGCGAAGGCGCATTGGGTCGCGCCCGAGCTCGTGTGCGAGGTGGAGTACACGGAGATCACGGGCGAGGGCCAGCTCCGCCAGCCGGTGTTCGTGGGCCTGCGCTCCGACAAGGACCCGCGCGAGTGCGTCGGGATGGAGCGCGCGATGAGCGCCAAGGCGGCCCTGCGCGCCGCCGCGACCGAGGCCACCGCGAAGCCCAGGGCCGCGAAGGCGGCCAAGGTGCCCTCGATCCTGTCCGTCGACGGCCACTCGCTGCGTCTCACGAATCTGGAGAAGGTGCTCTTCCCCGAGGACGGCTACACCAAGGCCGACCTGATCCGCTACTACACCGAGGTCTCGCCGTACCTCCTGCCCTGGCTGCGCGACCGCCCGCTCACGCTGAAGCCCTTCCCGGACGGGATCGCCGGCGCGTCCTTCTATCAGAAGGACAAGCCCGAGTTCACGCCGCGCTGGATCCGCTCGTGGCGCGACGAGGACGCGGGGCGCGAGGGCGGGATCGACTACGTGCTCGCGAACGACCTCGCCACCCTGATCTGGCTCGCCAACTACACGGCGATCGAGATCCACCCGTGGCTCGGCCGCGTGGACAAGCCCGACCTGCCGGACACGGCGATCATCGACCTCGATCCGTCGACCCGCGCGACGTGGGATGACGTGCGCGAGGCGGCCCGCCTGGTGCACGAGGTCCTTGATGCCATGGGGCTGGTCGGCGTGCCCAAGACCACCGGCTCGCGCGGCATCCACATCCTCGTCCCGATCGAGCGCCGCTACTCCTACGAGGAGTCGCGCGGCTTCGTGGATCGGGTGGGCAAGGCCGCGCGCGAGAAGGCGCCCAAGCTGATCACGCTCGAGTTCCAGAAGGACAAGCGGCGCGGCATCTACGTGGACTTCCTCCAGAACGTGCGCGGCAAGACGACCGCCGGCCCCTACAGCGTGCGGCCGATCCGCCGCGCGCCGGTCTCGGCCCCGCTCGCGTGGGACGAGCTCGGCGCGGTCGGACGGCCCGACGCGTTCACCATCGCGACGATGACGGCGCGGCTCGCCGCGGTGGGCGACCTGCTTGCGCCCGCCGTGGCGTTGGCGCAGCGTTTGCCGAAGTGAAGGGCGCGGTCCTCCTCGCGCCGGGCGCCAGCGGTAGCGCCGAGCAGCCGATCCTGCGCAAGCTCGACGCCCTTCTGGTGAAGCGCGGGTTCGTCGCGAAGCGCATCGGCTTCACCAGCAAACGCGCGAGCCGCGGCTACGTGAAGGAGCTCGAGGACATTCGCCGCGAGCGCGACGCGCTGCGCGCCGCGCACCCCGGGCCCTTCGCGCTCGTCGGCCGGTCCTTCGGCGGCCGCATGTGCGCGTTCTTCGCCGAGCAGGAGCCCCCGGACGCGCTCGTGATCCTCGGCCACCCGATCTCGCCGCCCGGCCGCCCGCGGCCCGCGGACGAGGCGACCCTCGCGGCGCTGGTCTGCCCGACCCTCGTCATCCAGGGCGATCGCGACGCGCTCGGGCCGCTCGAGGTGGTGGAGCGCGCGGCGGCGCACAATCCGCGGGTCGACATCGTCACGCTCGCGAACACCGGACACACCTGGGGGCCGACCGAGCCCGAGGGGCTCGCCCAGGCCGTGCGCTGGCTGGAGGCGCACCTCCACTCCTAGGCGGCTCGCACGACCCCCCCGGCCGTTTTCCGACACTCT
>VGPA01000025.1 GCA_016875665.1 Chloroflexota bacterium
CCGCGAAGAACCTCGTGCGCGACCCGCGCTTCCTGCTCGGGCAGCTGCTGCTGGTCGCGGGGATCGCCGCACCGGTGGCGTGGCCCGTCGCGGCCGCCGCCGCGCTAGCCGGCCTCGCGCTCCACGAGCACGCCTACGTCCAGGCGGGGCAGTCGGTGCCGCTCGCATGAAGTCGCTGAAGGCGCTCAATGAGCGGGTGAAGGCCGCGCGCGCCGAGACCGAGGCGCGCGGCGAGACCTTCTACAAAGGTCCGAGCGCCAACCACCTCGCGATGTTCCCGCCCAAGGAGCGCTGGGACGACTGGGTCGAGCTCGATTCGAAGGCCTGGCCCGCGCGCAAGGAGCGGCGCTTCGTGCTCGCGCCCACCACCTGCTTCAACTGCGAGGCCGCGTGCGGGCTGCTCGCCTACGTCGACCGCGACACGCTCCAGGTGCGCAAGTTCGAGGGCAACCCCGAGCACCCGGGCTCGCGCGGCCGCAACTGCGCGAAGGGCCCGGCCACGCTCAACCAGATCACCGATCCGGATCGCATCCTCCACCCGCTGAAGCGGGCGGGGGAGCGCGGCGGGGGCCGCTGGCAGCGCGTGTCCTGGGACGAGGCGCTCGACGACATCGCGGGCCGCATCCGCACTGCCATCGTCGAGGACCGCCGCAACGAGGTCATGTACCACGTGGGCCGGCCCGGCGAGGACGGCTTCACCGAGCGGGTGCTTGCGGCCTGGGGCGTCGACGGCCACAACTCGCACACCAACGTCTGCTCGTCGAGCGCTCGCGCCGGGTACCAGTTCTGGATGGGCCTCGACCGCCCGAGCCCGGATCACGCCGAGGCCAAGGTCATCCTGCTCATCAGCTCGCACCTCGAGGCGGGCCACTACTTCAACCCGCACGCGCAGCGGATCATGGACGGCAAGAACGCGGGCGCGAAGCTCGTGGTCTTCGACGTGCGCCTCTCCAACACCGCGACGCACGCCGACCACTGGCTCGCGCCGCAGCCGGGGTCCGAGCCCGCGATCCTGCTCGCGATCGCGAGCCATCTCCTGCGTACCGGCCGCTACAACCGGGACTTCGTCCGCAAGTGGTGGAACTGGCAGGAGTTCATGGCCGCCGAGCGGCCGCAGCTGCCGGCGACGTTCGAGGCCTTCGAAGGCGAGCTCCGCACGATCTACGCCGAGTACACCTTCGACCTGGCCGCGCGCGAGTCGGGCGTGGACGCGAAGGTCATCGCCGAGGTTGCCGACCTCGTCGCAGGCGCGGGGACGCGCCTGTCCACGCACAACTGGCGCTCGGCCGCCGCGGGCAACCTCGGGGGCTGGCAGGTCGCGCGGTGCCTGTTCTTCCTGAACGTGCTCACCGGCGCCGTGGCGAGCGAGGGCGGCGTGTTCCCGAACGCGTGGAACAAGTGGGTGGGCAAGCCGATCTACACGCCGCCGCACCCGCCCAAGTGGAACCGCCTGACCTGGCCGGAGGAGTTCCCGCTCGCGATGAACGAGATGTCGTTCCTGCTGCCGCACCTGATGGACGACCAGCAGGCGCACCTCGAGGTCTACTTCACCCGCGTCTACAACCCGGTCTGGACGAACCCCAACGGGTTTTCCTGGATCGAGATGTTCCGCGACCCCAAGAAGATCGGCCTGCACGTCGCGCTCACGCCGACGTGGAGCGAGACGGCGTTCTTCGCCGACTACATCCTGCCGATGGGCCACTCGTCGGAGCGCCACGACATCCACTCGTACGAGACGGGCGACGCGCAGTGGGTGGCCTTCCGGCAGCCCGTGATGCGCGCGGTCCAGGAGCGCCTCGGCAAGACGATCACCGACACCCGCCAGGTGAACCCGGGCGAGGTGTGGGAGGAGAACGAGCTCTGGATCGAGCTGTCGTGGCGTATCGATCCCGACGGCTCGCTCGGCATCCGCACGTTCTTCGAGTCGCAGAAGCAGCCGGGAACCAAGCTCGGGGTCGACGAGTACTACGCCTTCATCTTCGAGAACTCGATCCCCGGCCTGCCCGAGAAGGCGAAGGCCGAGGGTCTCACGCCGCTCCAGTACATGCGCCGGTACGGCGCGTTCGAGATCGCCAAGAAGACCGGGCCGTTCCACGAGACGCCGGTGCCGCCGGAGGAGCTCCAGGACGTCCGCGTCGACGCGATCGGGCGCGCGTACACCAAGGCGGCGAAGCCCGCCGCCAAGAACATCGTTCCAATCCCCACGCCCGCGGCCGACGCGGACGGGCGGCGCCTCGTGGGCGTCGAGGTCGACGGCACGGTCCGGCGCGGCTTCCCGACCCCGAGCGGGCGGCTCGAGGTCTACTCGCGCACGCTCGTGGACTGGGGCTGGGCCGAGCTCGCGCTGCCCACGTACATCCGGAGCCACGTCCACCCCGAGAAGCTCGAGCGCGACCAGATGCCGCTCATCTCCACGTTCCGCCTGCCCACGCAGATCCACACCCGCGGCGGCAACGCCAAGTGGCTCGACGAGCTGTCGCACACGAACCCGCTGTGGATCCATCCCCGGGACGCGAAGCGGCTCGGCATCGCGAAGACCGGCGACCTCGTGCGCGTCGAGACCGAGATCGGCCACTTCGTGGTGAAGGCCTGGATCACCGAAGGCATCCGCCCCGGCGTGGTCGCGTGCAGCCACCACATGGGCCGCTGGCGCCCCGAAGCAGCGGGGGCTGGCGCGGCGACCGGATCGCCTCACGGGGATTCGGCCGTCGCTCAGGTCGGCCAGCGCCAGGTGATGCAGACGGTCAGGCTCGCCAACCAGGGCGGGAAGTGGGATTTGCGGCGGACCGCGCCGGTGAGCGCGTACACGTCGAGCGACCCCGACACCGCGCGCATCTGGTGGAAGGACGTCGGCGTCCACCAGAACCTCACCTTCCCGGTCCACCCCGACCCGGTCTCCGGGATGCACTGCTGGCACCAGGCGGTGCGCGTGCGCAAGGCCGAGCCCGGCGACCGCTACGGCGACATCTCGGCCGACACCAAGCGCTCGGTCGAGGTCTACCGCAAGTGGCTCGAGCTGACGCGCTCCGCGTACACGCACTCGCCCGACGGCACGCGCCGACCGTACTGGCTGCTGCGGCCGCTCAAGCCCGGCCACGACGCGTTCAAGCTCCCGGACAGGAGCCAGCCCGTCCGGCGGTGATCGACCTGTTCCGCGCCCTCGCCGCCGTCGTCGAGGCGGAGGGCCCGGAGCGCGAGCGCATGGCCCGCCTCCTCGAATTGCCGCCGGCCTCGGACGACGCCGCGCGAACCGAGCTCTTCGACATGCATCTCTACCCGCGCGCGGCGGTGTACCTCGGCCCCGAGGGCATGCTCGGCGGCGAGGCCCTCGACCGCATCGCCGGCTTTTGGCGCGCCGCCGGCCTCGAGCCGCCGACGGAGCCCGACCATCTCGGCGCGCTCCTCACCGCGTACGCCGCGCTCGCCGAGCGCGAGGAGGCCGCCGAAGGCGCGCGTCGAGCGCTCGCCACACAGGCGCGGAGCGCGCTCCTGTGGGAGCACCTCGCCTCGTGGCTGCCGGTGTACCTCGCGGCCGTCGACCGCCTCGGCGCGGAGCACGATCGCGCCTGGGCGCGCCTGCTGGGTCGCGCGCTCATCGCCGAGGCGGAGCGCTCGCCCGGCGCAGCGCTCTCCGCGCATCTCGTCGCCGCGCCCGGCCTCGCCGATCCGCGGGAGGAGGGCGGCGCCAAATTCCTCGCGTCGCTGCTGGCGCCGGCGCGCGCCGGCTTCATCCTCACCCGGATCGACCTCGCCCGCGGTGCGGCGAAGATGGGCCTCGGCCTCCGTCAGGGCGAGCGCCGCTACGCGCTCGAGTCGCTCTTCGGCCAGGACGGCCCGCGGACGCTCAGATGGCTGCGGGATGAGGCGAGGGCCGCCGGCAAGCGCCACGAGCGGCTCCCGGGGGCGTACGGCGCCGTACGGGACCACTGGCGGACGCGCGCCGAGGCGAGCGCCGCGCTCCTGGCGTCAGCCGCGCTCGCAGGCAGCCGCGAAGGCTGAGAACAGGCGCTGCGCGGCGACGCGGTCGAGATCGGGGTCATTCACCCGCTCGGGGTGCCACTGGACTCCGAACACCCAGGCGGCCTCCGGCATCTCCACCGCTTCGACGATGCCGTCGGGCGCGGTGCCGAGAACGCGCAGGCTGGGCGCGATGCGGTCGAGCGCCTGGTGGTGCCGGCTGTTGGTGCGGACCCACGGGCCGCCGAGGATGCGGGCGAGGTCGCTGTCGGGCTCGAGCGTGACCACGTGCGGCTCGACGAGCGGGGGATACCCGGCCGCGTGCCCGTCGATGTGCGCCTTGAGCGTGCCGCCCAGGCGCGCGTTCAGCAGCTGAATGCCGCGGCAGATGGCGAGCACGGGGATGTCGCGCTCGAGCGCGCTGGTGAGGAGCGCGGCCTCGCGGCGGTCGCGCGCCTCATTCGGCTCGACGGGCTTGTTGCCGCCGTACGCAACGCTGACGTCGGCGCCGCCGGTGAGGCACAGCGCGACGCAGCCGTCGAGGTCGGCGGGGTCGCGCAGGTCGACGGGCTCCAGCAGCGCAGCGCGCATCGCGGCGCGATAGCGCTCATCCACCTTCTGGTCGTCGCCGCCGAGCGCGAGCCCGACTCGCGGTCGCATCACCTCTCCGAGCCTACACTCCGCGCATGATCCGGCGTCACTCGCGCCGTGCCGTGCTGCTCGCCGCCGGAGCAGGCTCGCTCGCGCTCGCGTGTACGTCGGCCGCGCCCCCGTCCGCAGCCGCCGCGGCGCAGCCCAAGCGGGGTGGCCGGCTCCGCGCCGCGATCCGCGGCGGCGACGCGCCGGTGGTCGACGGACATCGCATCAGCCAGACCATCCTCGAGAGCGTCTTCATGGCCCACGACACGCTCACCGAGTACGACCAGCGCTCGGTGCCGCAGCCCGCTCTTGCGGAGAGCTGGGACCTCAGCACGGACGGCAAGCGCCTGCGCCTCAACCTCCGGCCGGGGGTCGAGTTCCACAGCGGGCGGCCGTTCACGAGCGAGGACGTGCGCTGGAACCTGCTCCGGGTACGCGACCCCAAGGTGGGGGTCGCGCAGCTCGCCACGCAGTCGGCCTGGTTCACCGGGCTCGAGACGCCCGATGCGCGTACGGTCGTGCTGACGCTCGACCGGGTGCGGCCCGCCTTGTTCGACTTCTTCGAGACGTTCAACATCCTCGACCGCGACACGGTCGAGGGCCCGCACGCGTCCACCCGCGCCGTCGGTACCGGGGCGTTCTCCCTGGCGGAGTACGTGCCGAGCTCCCGGATGCGCTTCGTACGGAACCCGCGCTACTGGCGGGGCGGCCGGCCGTACCTCGACGAGGTCGAGATCACGCTGCCGAGCGATGCGCAGGCCGCCGTTGCGCAGCTGGAGAGCGGCGCGATCGACACGCTCAGCGCCCCGCCGGTCCGGGATCTCGTCCGCCTCCGCGCGAACGCCGCGTACCGCGTGGTGCGCAACGAGCAGTCGGGTACGCACAGCCTGTGGTCGGTCAACACGCGGGCGCCGGGGCTGGGGGACAAGCGCGTGCGCCGCGCGCTCTCGCACGCCATCGACCGGGCGCGCCTCGCGAAGTCCGTGCTCCTGGAGACCGAGGACTGGCGCGTCCTGCCGTGGGCCACGACCTCGCCGGCGTTCGAGGCGGACCGCGCGAAGGGCGTCACGTTCGACCTGGAGCGCAGCCGTGCGCTCCTGCGCGACGCGGGGGCTTCGGACCTGCGCCTCTCGTTCACGTACGGCACGACCGATGCCGAGACGCAGAGCCTCGCGGAAATCGTCCAGGCCGACCTCGCCAAGATCGGCGTGACCCTGACGCTCCAGCGGGTCGAGGCCGCGGCGTTCGCGGATCTGACCAGCGCCTCGCGCCTCGCGTACCAGGGGATCGCCGGCGGCGGGCTGTTCTCGCGCGGCGGCCGGCTCGAGCCCGTGTCCCTGCTGACCTCGAGCAGCTGGTACCTGCCGGCCGGCAACCGGGCCGGCTTCGTGAGCGACCGCTACCGCGCGCTCGTCGAGGCAGCGGGCGTCGAGCCGGACGCGGCGAAGCGGCGCGACACGTACCGCCAACTGAACGAGCTGCTGCTGGACGAGTCGTGGGCGCTCACGCTCGCGACGAGCTCGGCGCAGGTCCTCGCGCGCTCGAAGGTGCGCGACGTGTCGTGGCGCGCGAGCGACGCGCTCCGCTACGCCGACATCTGGATGGATTGAGCGCGGTCGGCTGACGCGCGCCGCGGATCCAGGCGGTCCCGGAGGTGGTCGCCCACCGTGTTCAGCGAATAGATCAGTGCGGCCAGCGCGAGGCCCGGGAAGATGCCGTACCACGGGGCCTCCCGCAGGTAGGCGCGCGAAGCGCTCAGCATCGCGCCCCACGACGGATCGGGGGGCTGCGCGCCGAGGCCGAGGAACGAGAGGCTCGACTCCGCGAGCACGGCGTAGCCACCGGCGACGCACAGCTGCGCGATGAGCGGCCCGGCGACGTTCGGCAGCAGGTGCCGGCGGAGCAGGTGCGGGTCGCGTACGCCGACCGCGCGGGCCGCGAGCACGTACTCCCGCCGGCGCTCGCGCAGCACGAGGGCTCTGGTCAGCCGCGCGACGTTCGGCGCGAGATCGATCGCGATCGCGATCGCGATGTTCGCCGCGCCCGGTCCGAGCAGCGCGAGGACCGCCAGGCCGAGGATCAGCCGCGGGAACGCCAGCAGCGCGTCGGCCGCGCGCGTGATGACGGAGTCGACCCAACCGCCGCGCTGTCCGGCGATGAGGCCCGCCGGCAGACCCACGGCCCACGCGGCCGCGACGGCGGCCAGGGCGATCGCGAGCGTGGCACGGCTCCCGTGCAGGATGCGCGAGAGCAGGTCGCGGCCGATCTCGTCGGTACCGAGCAGATACGGCGGCATGGGTGCGCGGAGCTCGCTGCCTGGGTGCTGCACGAGCGGCCCGTGGGGTGCGAGCAGCGGCGCCGCGAGCGCGGCGAGCGCGAGCAGGCCGAGGAACGCCGCGGCGCCCCTCACTGCGCCCGCCGCGGATCGAGGTGCGCGTTCGCGCGATCGACCGCGAGCCCCACGACCAGCAGCGCGAGCAGGAACAGGAGCATCGCGCCCTGGATCACCGGGTAGTCGCGGGCGGTGACCGACCGCACGAAGAGCAGCCCCAGCCCCTGCCGGGAGAACAGTGCCTCCACGATCATGGCGCCGCCGAGCAGGCGCGCGAACGAGAGACCGACCAGCGTGACGAGCGCGCCGGCCTGCGGCCGGAGCGCATGACGCAGCAGGACCTGCCGGCCCGGCAGCCCCTTCGCGCGGGCCACGGTGACCCACTCCTCGCCCAGCGAGTCCAGCACGAGAGCGCGCACGAGCCGGGCGAGCGACGCCGCCGCGGGTAGGGCGAGCGTCAGCGTGGGCAGCACGAGCGGCCATCCGGCGAGCGCCGCCCCGGCGCCGATCAGCAGCAGCAGGCCCATCCAGAACGGCGGCACGGCGGCGACGAGGGCCGCGGCCATCCGAATGCCGGCATCGGTCCGCGCCCCGGCGCGGGCGGCCGCGACCGAGCCGAGTGGAACGGCCAGGAGGACCGTGAGCAGCGTGCCGGCGAGCGCGAGCTCGACGGTCGGACCGAGATGGGCGAGCAGCGTTTCGGCCACGGGTATGTCGGTGTAGATCGAACGTCCGAGGTCGCCCCGCGCCACCCGGCCGAGCCAGTCCGCGTACCGGACCGGGATCGGGCGCTCGTCGACGCCGATCCCGCGGTCGCGGCGGATCGCCTCGACCGTGGCGGCCGTGGGGTCGGGCCCGGCGAGGATCAGTGCCGCGTCGCCGGGAAGGACCTGCGTGAGCGCAAAGACGAGGAAGGTCGACAGCAGCACCAGCGGCACCGCGGCGACGGCCTGACGCAGGATCAACGGCCGTCAGGCTCCGCGCGGTCAGCCATGCTGCGTGGCAGGTGCGACGCGTGCGGCGAGCCCGAGGGAGAACGCGACGGAGCGGCCGACGAGGAGCGCGAACAGGACCGTGCCCAGGCCCACCGTCCCGCCGAGGAGCCAACCCGCGGTCACGGCGGACACCTCGAGCCCGAGCCGCACCCTCGCGATCGGCATGCCGGTGTGGTGGTGCAGGAGCGTCATCAGCCCGTCCCGCGGCCCAGGGCCGGTCCCGCAGGTCAGGTAGATGCCGCTCCCGATCCCCGTCAACGCGACGCCGGCGAGCGTCGTCGCGAGCTGTACCCACGTCTCGGTCGCGGGGGGGATCAGGCGCGTGCCGGCGGAAAGGGTGGCTGACACGACCGTCGCGTTCAGGATCGTGCCGAGGCCGGGTCGCTCCCGGAAGGGGATCCAGATGGCCAGGACCGCCGCGCTGACGAGGAAGACGGAGAACCCGAGGTCGAGCCCGAGGCGCAGCGCGATCCCCTGCGCGAGCACGGTCCACGGCGCGTTCCCGAGGCCGGCCTGGACCTGCAGCGTCTGGCCGATCCCGAAGACCACGAGCCCCGCGACGAGGATGCCGAGCGTCGCGAAGCCCGGCCGCCAAGTGGAGCGCGACGTCCAGCGCGTGCGGGTGACGGTGGTCGAGCCGAGCAGGAACGCCCTCATCGGGTCAGAACAGGGTCAGGTACTCGTCCGTCTCCCACTTGCTGACCGCGGAGTGGTAGCGCACCCACTCGCGGCGCTTCACCGTGATGAGCTCGCGCGCGAGCTCCGGCGAGAGCGCGCCCTGCACGACCGGGTCCTTCTCGAACTCGTCGACCGCCTCTTTGAGCGACTGGGGCAGCACGCGCAGCTTGCGCTCGCGGACCTCGGCGAGGGTGAGCTGGTACATGTTGATCGCGAGCGGGTCGCCCGGGTCGAGCTTCCGCTCGATGCCGTCGATGCCCGCGGCGACGAGGCCGGCGAGCGCAAGGTATGGGTTGACCGCGCCGGACACCGCGCGCACCTCGAATCGGCCGCCCTCCGGCGTGCGCACCATGTGCGTGCGGTTGTTGTCGCCGTACGAGATGAAGGCCGGGGTCCAGGTGAAGCCGGACGTCGATCCCGTGAGGAAGGCCCCGATGTTGAGACGCTTGTAGCAGTTGACCGTCGGCGCGAGCAGCAGCGCGAGCGCCGGCGCGTGGGCGAGGATCCCGCCGAGGAACTGGTACGCGAGCCGGGATTGGCCCAGTCCGCGCGGGTCCGCGGCGTCGTCGAAGGCGTTCTTCCCGTCCTTCCACAGCGAGAGGTGCACGTGGCTCCCGTTGCCGGTCAGGTTGAGGAAGGGCTTCGGCATGTGTGTCGCGATCGCGCCGACCGAGCGTGCGACCTGCGAGGTCATCATCTTGAAGAAGGTGTAGCGGTCCGCGGTGACGAGGGCGTCCGCATACTTCCAGTTGAGCTCGAACTGAGCCGTCGCGTCCTCGTGGTCGCTCGCGTACGGTTCCCAGCCGAGACGCTCCATGTACTCGACGAGCGACCGCAGATAGCCGATGTTGGCCGCCAGGCTCTTGAAGTCGTAGCAGGGCTTCTCGAGGGTGTCGACGCGGCCCGGGTCGAACGGCGCGATCGTGCCGTCCTCGTTCCGCGTGACGAGCATGTGCTCGGCCTCCATACCGACCTTCATCTCGTAGCCGAGCTTCTTGAGGCGGGCGAGGGCGTTCTTGAGATTGGTGCGGGCACAGTAGGCGTAGGGGGTCCCGTCCACGTGGATGTCGCAGACGACCCGCGCGACGCCCTGCTCCCACGGCACCGGGGTATACGTGTCGAGGTCCGGCATGCCGATCATGTCGTGGCTGTGCGGCCCCTGGCCGAGGCCCACGGTGGCGGCGCCGGCGAAGCCCGCGCTCCCGGCCACGAACTGCTCCGCGGCGCTGGCGGGAACCCCCTTCACGCGGGGGGTCCCGTTGATGTCGACCCACTGCGCGAGGATGTAGCTCACCCGGTCCGCCGCGAGCCGCGCCTTGAATTCCTTGGTGTCCACGTCCGCCACCTCCCCAAACGCCCGCTGGTCTAGTGAGAGACCGCCGCCGCCGCCTTCTCCCCGAGGGGCTCGTTGCGCGCGAAACGCTCGAGCGAGAACGGCTCGAGCACCGCAGGCACCTTGCCGGTGGCGATCAGCTCGGCCACGCGGTGGCCGGCGGCCGGCGCCGCCTTGAAGCCCCAGGTGCCCCAGCCCACGTCGAGCACGAAGCCCTTCACCTCGGTCGGGCTCATTATCGGGGCGAAGTCGGGGGTCATGTCACAGATGCCCGCCCACTGGCGGAGGATCTTCACCCCCGCAACGCACGGCATGAGCTCGGAGACGTGGCGAGCCAGCGACTCGAGGAACGGCAGGGTCGAGCGCAGGCTGTACGAGGAATACGGGTCGATCTCCTGGCCCATGACCAACTCCCCGCGGTCGCTCTGCGACACGTACACGTGGTACGAGGCCGACACGACGACTTTGTCGAGGAACGGCTTGAGCGACTCGCTCACGGCCGCCTGGAGCGGGTGGGTGACGATGGGCAGCTTCACTCCGGCCATCGCGGCGATGATCCCGCACCATCCGGCCGTGGCGTTGACCACGGTCTGCGTCTTGATCGGCCCGCGGCTCGTGCGTACGCCGGTGACCTGCCCCTTCTCGATGTCGATACCGGTCACCTCGGTGTGCGGGTGGATCTCGACGCCCAAGCGGTCGGCCTGGCGCGCGTACGCCCAGACGACGGCATCGTGGCGGATGATGCCCCCCGGCGGGTGGTAGAGCGCCGCGAGGACGGGGAAGCGCGGGGTGTCGGACATGTCCAGCGCGGGCACGAGCTCCTGGATCTCGTCGCGGAAGATGACCCGGCTGTTCACACCCATCACCTGGTTCATCTCCGCGCGCACCCGGAGGCCGGTGACCGCCGACTCGGTGTGGGCGAGGGTCATGTGCCCTTCCTGCGAGAAGAGCACGTTGTAGTCCATCTCCGTCGAGAGCCGCTCGTAGCGCTTCACGGCCTCGTCGTAGAACCGGACGCCCTCGCCGGTGCGGTAGTTGGAGCGGATGATCGCCGTGTTGCGGCCGCTGGCACCCGAGCCGACGTACGAGCGCTCGAGCACCGCGACCTTGCGCACGCCGCGCTTGGCCAGCTCGTACGCGATCGCGAGGCCGTGGACGCCGCCGCCGACGATCACCACGTCGTACGAAGCCTTCAGCTCCGGGCGCCGGCTCCAGATGCGGTCGTGGCGGAACAGGTTGGTGATGCCGAACAAAGGGTTAGCCCTCCACCCAGCAGCCGGCGGGCACGAGCCCGTGGGCCTTGCCGGTGTGCTCGAGCGAGTCCCAGACGTGCTCGGCGAGATCGCGGTCGACGAGGATCGTGAACCCCGGAGTCCCCTGCCGGTCGCGGCGGGCGAGCGTGACCTGCACGCTGGCGAGGGGGCCGAAGGCGATACGGCCGTCGGCGAGCGCCGCCGCGGAGAGGTCGATCGCCGTGTGCTCCTCGAGGATCGCGCGCGCCTTCGGCCCGATGAGCCGGAGTGCGGCGATGCCGGAGGAGACGTCGGTCGGGACGAGGCCGCGCTCGCGGAGGGTCGTGCCCAGCGCGCCGGCCGCGGCGAGGCCGGCGCCGGCGACGAGGACGAGCGTCTCGTCCGCGTTCAGATCCCAGAGCTC
>VGPA01000026.1 GCA_016875665.1 Chloroflexota bacterium
GCCGGCACCGGGCGGGACGCGGCGCTGCTGCTCGAGCGGCTTCCGCGCGGCCGCGTGCTCGCGGCCGATGCGTCGCCCGCGATGCTCGCCCGTCTCCGCGAGCGGTTCGCGGCCGAGGCGCGCGTGACCGTGGTCGCGGGCGATCTCACGCGCCCGCTCGCCGTGGACGCTCCGGTCGACGCCGTCATCAGCGTGGCCGCGTTCCACTGGATCGACGACCACGACGCGCTGTTCCGCAGCCTGGCGGCGGTGATGCGGCCGGGCGCGCGCCTCGTGTCCGACTGCGGCGGCTTCGGGAACATCGCCTCGGTGGTGCGGGCCATCGGCACCGATGCCGTCGCGCCATGGCACTTCGCGGCGCCGGAGCCGACGCGCCGGCGTCTCGCCGCGGCCGGCTTCCGCGACGTCGAGGTCGCCCTCCGCCCCGACCCCGCCCGTCTCGAGAGCAGGGAGCAGCTGGTCGCGTACCTCGGCATCGTCGTGCTCGGTGCGCACCTCGAGCGCCTCGCCCCCGAGGAGCGCGCGGCGTTCGTCGGCCGCGTCGCCGACGCCCTCGACGAGCCGGTCATCGACTACGTGCGGCTGGAGATCGCGGCCACCCGGGGCTGAGGCGGGATACTTCCCCCATGTCGGCGCAGCTCTCCCTCCGCGTCCCGCACGACGTCGCGGGCCTCGTCGCACGCCTCCACGAGGCGGGACACGAGGCGTTCGTCGTCGGCGGCTGCGTGCGCGACGCGCTGCGCGGGGTCGAGCCCGGCGACTGGGACATCGCGACGAGCGCGAAGCCCGAAGCGATCCAGACGCTCTTCCGGCGCTCCCTCTACACGAACCGCTTCGGCACGGTCGTCGTGCAGACCGGCGACCGCGAGGTGGAGGTGACCACCTACCGGGTCGAGTCCGACTATGCGGACCACCGCCGGCCCGCGACGGTCGCGTTCACCGAGTCGCTGGAGGCCGATCTCTCGCGCCGAGACTTCACGATGAACGCGATGGCCTGGCGTCCCTCCGCGGACGGAGGCGAGCTGGTCGACCCGTTCGGTGGGCGGGCCGACCTGGAGCGCAGGGTGCTGCGCGCGGTCGGCGACCCCGGCGAGCGGTTCGCCGAGGACGCGCTGCGCATGCTGCGCGCCGTGCGCTTCGCCACGACCTTCGGGCTGGAGATCGACCCGCCGACCGCGCGCGCGATCGGGGCGCACGCGGGCCTCGCCGCGAAGCTCTCCGGCGAGCGGATTCAGCAGGAGCTGCGCAAGATCCTGGCCGTCCCCACGCCCTCGACGGGCTTCCGCATGCTCGCCGACCTCGGGTTGCTGCGCGTGATCTGCCCCGAGCTCGAGGACTGCAAGCAGGTGCCGCAGGAGAAGGCGCTCGCGCTCGACGTGTTCGAGCACTCGCTCATCACGCTCGACAACACGCCCAAGGACGACCTCGTGCTGCGTCTCGCCGGGCTCCTCCACGACGTGGGCAAGCCCGATACCTTCGACGGCGGCCACTTCTTCCACCACGACGTGGTCGGCGCGGCGAAGGCGCGCAACATCCTGCGGCGCTGGAAGTTCTCCAAGGACGAGGTCGCGCAGGTCTCGCACCTCATCCGGCACCACATGTTCTGGTACGAGTCCGAGTGGACCGGCGCCGCCGTGCGCCGCTTCATCCGCAAGGTTGGACTCGAGAGCGTCGACGCGCTATTCGCCCTCCGCCGCGCCGACAACGCTGGCTCCAACCGTTTCGCCTCCGCCGGTCGCATGGTCAGCCTGGAGGAGCTGTGGCAGCGCGTGGAGGAGGAAGTGCACAGCGCGAGCGCCTTCTCGATGAGCGACCTCGCGATCAGCGGGCACGACGTGATGAACGTGCTCGGTGTGCCGCAGGGCCCCGGCGTGGGCCGAGTGATGAAAGAGCTCTTCGAGCGGGTGCTCGACGATCCCGACCTCAACGAGCGCGAGCAGCTGCTCGCGCTCGGGAGAGACATCGCCGCGCGCGGTTAGCCTTGGCGCGCGCTCCGGCGCATCGGGAAGCGGTAGGTGAGCATGGTCTGCCCGTCGCGCGGGAAGTCCCGCTCCGGTGTGCGGACGAACCCAATCCGGTCGTACAGGCGCTGCGCCGTCCGCATCGATGGGCGCGTCCAAACCACCAGCGCATCGGCCGCGCGGTCGTGCGCAGCGTGGATCAGCTCACGGACAAGCAGCTCCCCGATCCCGCGATTCCTGGCGTCGCGCGCCACGCCGAGGGTCTCGATCTCCATTTCGCCCTGCGTCCTGTCGGCGACGACGGTGCTCTCCGTCCCGAGCACGACGCCCGCGAGCACTCGCTCCCCCTCGGTCACGACGTAGACGACACCGCGCCTACGCGCGGACGCGACGTCCCGGACCCGCTCGCGCTCCGCGGCCCGGACGTGCCCGTCGCCGATGTACGACTGCTCCCAGATCTCCGCGAGCGCGGCCTCGTCACCGGGCTTGAACGGTCTGATCGCGAGCGCCAGCTAGGAGCCCTTCCCGCCGCCCGCGGGCATCGCGAGCGCCGCTTCGAGGAACGGGTCGATGTCGCCGTCGAGCACGCGGGCGGTGTCGCCGATCTCGACGCCGGTGCGGTGGTCCTTGATCAGCGAATACGGGTGCAGCACGTACGAGCGGATCTGGCTCCCCCACTCGGCTGCCCTGACCTCGCCGCGCTCCTTCGCCTGCTCGGCCTCCTGCGCGCGCACCTTCGCCTCCAGGAGGCGCGCGCGGAGCATCTTCATCGCCTGCTCGCGGTTCTGGAGCTGCGACCGCTCGTTCTGCGACGCGGCCACCGTGCCGGTGGGCAGGTGCGTGATGCGTACGGCGGTCTCGAGCTTGTTCACGTTCTGACCCCCGGCGCCGGTCGAGCGGTAGGTGTCGACGCGCAGCTCGTCGGGCCTGATCTCGATCTCCGTGTCGCTCTCCACCTGCGGCGTCGGGTCCACGAGCACGAACGAGGTCTGCCGGCGGTGCTGCGCGTCGAACGGCGAGAGGCGGACCAAGCGGTGCGTGCCGCGTTCCGCGCGGAGATAGCCGTAGGCGTACAGGCCCTCGACGGAGAGCGTTGCGCTGCGGAAGCCCGCCTCGTCACCCGGCGTCGAGTCCACGAGCTCGGCGCGGAACCCACGCCGCTCGCACCAGCGCAGATACATGCGCACCAGCATCTCGGCGAAGTCACACGCGTCGGTGCCGCCGACGCCGGCCGCGATGTTGAGCAGGCAGTCGCGCTCGTCGTACGGGCCGGAGAGCTGCGCCTCGATCGTGGAGCGGGCGACCTCGGACTCGAGGGCGGCGAGGTCCGCCGCGAGCTCGCGCTCCATGCCCGGGTCGTCCGCGGCGAGCGCGGCGAGCTCCGTGAGGTCGGCCGCGCGCTTGCGGTAGCCGTTCCAGCGCTCGAAGCGCGTGCGCACGGCGGTCAGGTGCTTCAGGAGCGCGCCGGCGCGGGCGCGATCGTTCCAGAGATCGGGCGCGGATGCCTCGGTCTCGAGGCGGGCGATTTCTTTCGCTAAGCCGGGGAGGTCAAAGAAACACCGCCATCCGGTTGATGCGCTCCCGAAGGGCGGCGAGGGCGGCGGTGTCGAAGGCCATCAGCGCTTGCGGGGACGTTCGAAGCTGGTGGTCACGGGCGCGACCACCGGGGCGAGCTTGCCGGCGGCGAACGAGACGAAGGTGACGCAGGGGCAGTACGTGTTGCGCGGACAGCGGGGGCAGTCCCCGTCGCAGTCGAGCGTCGCCCCGTAGGAGCACTTCAGGCAGTTGTCCTCGCAGACGATCCACTCTTTCAACGGAGTCGAGAATACGGGCCGACTTCAGCCGCGAAAAGACTTGACTTTGACGCTCGAGGCGCACTCGGGGAGCGGCCGAACGATGGTTATCCACCGACTGTTCCCGAGCCGCGAGAACTCGCCCGGGAAAGCACCGCGAGCATCGCCGCGCCGGCGGCCAAGTAGGCAAGACCGAGCACCTGTGCGGTCTGGACTCCGAGCACCGCCGGGTCCACGCGGAGGAATTGGGTGAGGAAACGGCCGCCGCCGTAGAGCGCTCCGTGCAGCCAGTACACGCGCCCCTCCGGGGGGCGCCCGCCGGCGCGGCTTTCCTGGCACGGCCCGAGCGCGAAGGACGGGTCGAGGTGGAGTTCGATCAGGTGCGGGCTTGGCTCCGTCTCGGCCGGAGGACGAGCCACAGGAGTGCGGGGATCGCCACGAGCGCCGTCGCGACGCCGATGAGCTGGTCCTGCCGCAGGCTGAGCAGCGACACGGGCTCGCCGATGCGGAGGAACGAGACCGCGAAGCGGGTGACCCCGTACCCGAGGAGAAACGTCCAGAACGCGAACCCGTGCGGCACGCGGCCCGGCGCGCGCTCGCGCAGCTTGAGCGCGAGGAACACGAGGCCGAGCACGAGCACCATCTCGTAGACCACGGCCGGGTGAACCGGGCCGGGCTGGCCCAGGCCGCCAAGCGCCGGCGGAAACGAGTACCCCACGCACCACGGAAGCCCCTCGCATGCGGTCGCGTGGTGCTCGCCGTTGATGATGTCGCCGATGCGGCCGATCGCGAGACCGAGCCCGAGGCCGGGTGCCGCGGCGTCGGCGGTGCGGGCGATCGGGATCCCGCGCCGGATCGCGATGACGGTGCCGCCCAGGATGCCGCCGAGGACGGCGCCCCAGATCGCGATGCCGCCCACCCAGATCTGGAGGATCTTCAGCGGCTCCTGCGAGTAGAAGGCCCACTGATCGACGACGTGGACCAGCCGCGCGCCCGCGATCCCCGAGATCACGCCCCAGGTCGCGACCGAGTAGGCGTCGTCCTCGCTCACGATCCCGCGCAGGAGGCGCACCGGCAGCCACACTCCGAAGAAGATGCCGACGGCGGTGAAGATGCCGTGCCACGCGAGCGTCAGGGGGCCCAGGCGGACGTTGGGATCCATGCCGATCTCGATCACCTGCCGTGGCACCTCTTGAACTTCTTGCCTGAGCCGCAGTAGCAGGGATCGTTCCGTCCGAGCTTCTGCTGCGCCGCCGGCACGCCCGACGTGGTGCGCGTCGTGCCCATGGGCGCGTCGCGGTTGGTGCGCAGCGCCGCGCCCGCGGCGACGGGCGAGGGGGCCGGGGTGGGCGCGGGCGCCTGCTCCTGCTGCTCCGCCTGCTCGGCGGTCTTCACGCTCACGCGAAGCACGGTACTCGCGACGCTGCGCGCGATCCGCTCCTCCATCTCGCCGTAGTAGCGATGCGCCTCGTTCTTGTACGCGATGAGCGGGTCCTGCTGGCCGTAGCCGCGCAGATGGATGCCCTCGCGCAGCTCCTCCATCGCCGTGAGGTGCTCCACCCAGTGCATGTCGATCGCGCGCAGCAGCACCCAGCGCTCCGCGGCGCGCATGACCTCGGGCCCCAGCTCCTGCTCGCGCTCTTCATACGCCTGGTCCACGATCTCGGCCACGCGGTCCTTGAGCGCGGCGGCGGAATCCGCCCCCTCGAACGCGTCGACGCCGAGCGCATCGCCCTTCCCAACGAGCGCGCCGAGCGCCTTCGCCAGCGGCGCGAGGTCCCAGTCCTCGGCGAAGGCTTCCCCGACCTCGCCCTCCACGAGCGCCTGGGCGTCGTCCTGCACGAACTCGAGGACGGTCTCCCGGACGTCGCCCTTGTCCAGGATCTTCCGGCGCTGCCCGTAGATGACGTTGCGCTGGTTGTTCAGCACGTCGTCGAACTCGAGCGCGCGCTTGCGGATGTCGAAGTTCCGCCCCTCCACCTTCACCTGGGCCTGGGTGATGGCGTTCGTCACCATGCCCGACTCGATCGGCGCATCGTCGGCGAACCCGAGCCGCTCCATCAGCGCCGCGACGCGCTCGGAGGCGAAGATCCGGATCAGGTCGTCCTCGAGCGAGGTGTAGAAGCGGGACGAGCCCGGGTCGCCCTGGCGCCCGGAGCGCCCACGGAGCTGGTTGTCGATGCGCCGCGACTCGTGGCGTTCCGTGCCGATCACGTGCAGCCCGCCGAGGGCGTGCACGCCCTCCCCGAGGAGGATGTCCACGCCGCGGCCGGCCATGTTCGTCGAGAGCGTGACCGCGCCCTGCTTGCCCGCTTCGGCGATGATCCGCGCCTCGCGCTCGTGGTTCTTGGCGTTGAGCACTTCGTGCTTGATGCCGTGTCGGAGGAGCTCGTCGGAGAGCGCCTGGCTCTTCTCGACGGACGTCGTACCGATGAGCACCGGCTGGCCCGCGGCGTTGCGGTCCTTCACCTCGGCGACGACCGCGGCCCACTTGCCGCGCTCGGTCTTGTACACGAGGTCCCTCAGGTCCTTGCGCACCATCGGGCGGTTCGTGGGGATCTGCGTGACCTCGAGCTTGTAGACCTTGAACAGCTCCTCAGCTTCTGTGGCCGCCGTCCCGGTCATGCCGGCGAGCTTCTTGTACATGCGGAAGTAGTTCTGGATCGTGATCGTGGCGAACGTCCGCGTCTCGCGCTGGATCGGCACGCCCTCCTTGGCCTCGACCGCCTGGTGCAGGCCGTCGCTCCAGCGCCGCCCGGGCATCTGCCGGCCGGTGAACTCGTCAATGATCACGACTTCACGATCCGGGTTGACGATGTATTCGCGGTCCTTGCGGTACATCGCCTTCGCCTTCACCGCGTTGTCGAGGTAGTGCACCGCGAGCGAGTTCTGCCCGTCGTAGAGGTTCGGAATGTTCAGCATCTTCTCCGCCTTCGCAATGCCGGCGTCGGTGAGCGAGACCGCGCGATGCTTCTCCTCGAGGACGTAGTCCTCCTGCTCCTGGAGACGGGCGGCCACGCGCGCGAACGTGTGGTACGCCTCGCTCACGTCCTCGGCCTGGGAGGAGATGATTAGCGGAGTGCGCGCCTCGTCGATGAGGATGGAGTCCGCCTCGTCGACGATCCCGAAGTGGAGCGGGCGCTGGTTCGCCTCGGCGAGGTCCATCACCATGTTGTCGCGCAGGTAGTCGAAGCCGAACTCGCTGTTCTGCCCGTAGGTGATGTCGGCGGCGTAGGCCTCGCGGCGCGAGACGTCACGCCAGTGCTGGTGCCGCCAGTCGACCTCGGGGAGGGTGATGTTCGGGTCGTACACGGCCGACTTGTGGTGCGCGATGAACGCCACGCTCATGCCGAGCGCGTGGTAGATCGGGGCCATCCAGCCGGCACCGGTCTTGGCCAGATAGTCGTTGGTGGTAACGAGGTGCGCGCCCTTGCCCTCGATCGCGTTCAGGTAGAGCGCGAGCGACGCCACGAGGGTCTTGCCCTCTCCGGTCCGCATCTCGGCGATGTGGCCGCGATGGAGCGCCGCGCCGCCGATCAGCTGCACGGCGAAGTGCGTCTGGCCGAGCGTGCGCGTGGCCGCTTCGCGGACGGCGGCGAAGGCATCGGGCAGGAGGGAGTCGAGCGTCTCGCCCTGCCCCAGGCGCTCGCGGAACAGCGCGGTCCGTCCGGCCAGGTCCGCATCGGACAGAGCCTTGGTCGGCTCCCGGAGCGCCTCCACCTTCGCCGCGAGCCTGCGCAGGCGGCCGACCTCGGACTCGTTGGAGTCGAAGATGCGGGAGAGGAAGCTCATCACATAAGGGTAGGGGCGGTGCGGGTCCGGTTCGCTAGGAGACGCGCAGCGGCAGCTGGAGCGACGGCGAGGTGAAGAGCGCGCCGACCGACTCGCCGTCGTGGATGCGGCGGATCGTCTCCGCGAACAGCGGCGCCACGGAGAGGACGCGGATGCGCGGGTCGTGCTTCTCGGGCGAAAGCGGCAGCGTGTCCGTGGTCACGAGCTCGCGGATCCCGGACGCGACGAGCTTATGCGCCGCGTCGCCCGAGAGCACCGGGTGAACGCAGGCCACGACGATGTCCTTCACCCCATGCTCCTTGAGCACCGCGACCGTGTTGCGCACGGTGCCGCCGGTGTTGATCTCGTCGTCGACGACGATTGCGCGCCGGTAGTTGACGTCGCCGATGACCTCGAGCACCTCGCTCCGTCCGGTGTTGCCGGCGCGGCGCTTCTCGATGAACGCGAGAGGCAGGCCCAGCTTCTCGGCGAAGTTGCGGCCCTTCTTGGCGAAGCCCAGGTCCGGTGCGACCACCACCGCGTCGTCGCGGCCCGCGTAATCGGGGGCGAAGTAATCGATCAGCGGCAGGAACGCCGAGAGCTCGTCTCCCGGGATGCTGAAAAAGCCCTGGATCTGGCCCTTGTGGAGGTCCATGGTCAGGAAGCGGTCCGCGCCGGCGACACCGACCATGTCGGCGAGGAGCCGGGCGCTGATCGGCACACGGGGCTGGTCCTTCTTGTCGGAAAGGCCGTAGGCGAAGCGCGGCATGACGGCCGTGATGCGGCCGGCGCTCGCCCGCTTGAACGCGTCGAGCATGATGAGCAGCTCCATGATCGCCTCGTTCACGCCGGTCCCACCGAGCGTCTGGATCACGAACACGTCGTGCTCGCGGGCGTTCTCTTTGATCTGGACGAAGATCTCGTCGTTCGTGAACTTGAAGACGTCGGCCTCGCCGAGCTTGATGCCGAGCTCGGTGCAGACCGCTTCGGCGAAGGCAGGGTGGGCATTGCCGGTGTAGACCGAGATTCCGCGGTACACGGGCACCTCCCTGCGGCAGCGGCTCACGACACTGCGACGAAAGTATATGGGTCAATCCGCGCAGGCCGTACGCTCAATACCGTGACTGGATCGCTCGGGCACCGCATCAGGTGGATCGCCGTCTGGAGCGCGATCGCGCTGTGGTTCGTCGCCACCGCGCTGCGTTGGTTCGGCGACTGGGCGCACCTGCTCTTGGTCGCCGCCTTCGTGCTCGTCGTCTACGAACTGCTCGTCCGCGGTCCCGAGAACGAGGATGGTCCCGCGGCCACCTAGGCGCCGCCGCTAGCGCAGGACGCTGTCCAGCGCGATTCCGGCTTCGGCGAGCATCTGGCGAGTGCGGCCGAGGTCGCCGAGCGGACCGTGCGCGTCCGAGCCCACCGCGAAACGCGCGCCGGCGCGCATCGCGCGCGCCAGGAACGCCCGGTGCGGGATGCCGTACTTCTCGTTCACCTCGATCGCGACGCCGCGCTCGACGCAGAGCCCGATCAGACGGTCCTGCCACTCCGCGGGATACCCCTCGTCCGGGTCGCCGATCACGGCGAGCGGGCTCATGGTGGGGTGCCCCAGGATCGACACGCGGTGGCGCTCCACGCCCTCGCGGAACAGCTCCAGCGTCCGCTCCAGGACGAACCGGCGCGTCTCGGCGTCGGCCCACGCGGGCTCCGCGGTGAAGCGGCCGGCCCCGCCGCGCTTGAGGAACTCCCCCGCCGCGTCGTAGCCCAACTTCTCGGCGCCGCGGAACACCTGATGGATCGAGCCGATCATGAAGTCGAGCCCGTCGCGCGTGGAGGGCTTGAGCGCCGGGGCGCGCCCCAGGTCGTACTCGAGGCCAACCCGCAGCCCCAGCGCCCGCGCCTCGTCGACGTAACGCAGCACGTCGTCCTCCGTCCAGAGCGTCGGCCGCTCGTCGCGCCGGGCGCGCCACTCCGGGAAGTGGTCGGACACGGCGTGCGGCCGCACCTCCCGCATCGATCGCGCCCGCTCGGCGAGGGCCACGAACGAGTCCGGCGAGCGGTCGCTGTGGATGTGGAAGTCGAAGAGCGTCATTCCTCCGGCTCGGGATGCCCAGACCACGCCGCCTCGACCATCGTCCACAGCACGCCCGATACGAGGGCGTGCCCGCCGAGCAGTGCGGGTATGCCCGCGTCGCGCGCCGCCGCGGTGAAAGCCGCGAGCGGACCGAACCGGATGCGCTCCGGCTCGAGCAGGTCCGAGGCGAACCGGTCGGCGGCGTCGGGGCGCCACCCCTGGTGCACGAACAGCACGCGCGTGTCGAAGACGAGCCCGTCGCCGAGCTCCGCGAGGCGCGCGAAGAAGTCGTGCGGACCGACGAGCGAGTAGAGGTAACCGAGCGCGGTGCGCGCCTCACCGCTGGCGTCGCGGCCGCCGGCCTGCATGCCCCGCTCTTCGGCGAGCATCCGCACCCGGCACGCGGTCTGCGATTCGAGGTACGACCACACCGGCGCGCCGACCCGGCCCGCGACGACGAGCTCGCGTTCGGGGGTGGTGATGATCCTCATCAGCGCGTCGATCCGCCCGCCGAGCGCTTCCTCCCAGCCCGGGATCGCCCGCACCGGCTCGGGGCACCGCGGATGCCGCAGCAGGACCGTCGCGTCCGCCGGCGTGTCCACGTCGAGCAGCGTGCCCGCCGTCCGCGCCAGCTCCGCATGGCGCAGGCCGCCCTGCTGATGGAGCAGGCGCGGCAGCGGGTTGTCCGTCGCGGGCAGGTCGATCGCGTCGAGCGCGGACACCGGCGCGAGGCCGACGAGGTCGGCGCTGTAGTAGTTGTTCGAGAGGACGAGCGACTCCGCGGCCTCGAGCCGCTCGCGCATGCCGCGGAGCTCGGATGTCTCGAGGAGGGCGCCCGCGCCGGCGCCGCTCACGACGAGACGCTGGCAGCCGTGCCGCGCCGCGACGCGCTTCAGCTCGCGTCCGAAGTGGAACGGCCGCTCCTCACGCTCGATCACCGCGCCGGCCGTGCGGAACGCCGTGGCCGCCTCGGCGTCGACCGTGACGGCGACGAGCGGCGCGAAGGCGGCCTCGCCGGCGCGACGGAGCAGGTTCGCCCCGATCGCGATCTTGAACCGGTCGAGCCGCTGCTCGATCTCGGTCGACCCGCTGCGGCCGAAAAAGAGGAAGAAGCCCGCGTTCACCGCGACCCGCCGAGATGAGCGACGAGCGGCTCTGCCGCGAGGAGCGAATCCACCAGCCCCGAGCACGGGCGAGGCTTCAGCCGAGCCAAGACAGACAGGAAGAAGCCCGTGGCCATCAAATCGGACGATACGGGGCGCCGCGCAGCCGGTAGAGGAGCGCCGCCACGAGAACGGTCAGCGCGAGCGCGGCGAGCGCGCGTGCGCCTCCCGCCGGGAGTTCCGCGATCACGGCCAGCCACTGCGGGTCGCGCCAGTCCCACAGCGGCGCGGGATCGAAGTTCACGCGGCGGTCGGTGTCCCAGCGCTGGTCGTACACCAGCGCCGCCGCCTGGAACAGCGCGAGCGACCACACCGCGGCGACGCCGAACGCCCAGCGCGCCGCTCGCGCGACGAGGAGCCCGCGCGACGTACCCCAGGCCACCGCGACGACGAACAGCGGCGCCAGATCGTCGAGGAAGCGCGGGCCGAACACGCGCCCGCCCCACCATTCGGCGTACGAGGCGTAGAGCAGGAGCGTCGCGAGCGCGGAGACCCCGAGCCAGCGCAGCGTCACCGCGAACGGATCGCTCCGCCGCCACGCGAGCGCGAGCGCGGCGACCGCGGCAAGGGTCCACGGCTCGTAGATGAACAACCCGCGACTCGGAGCGGCGAGCAGTCCGGCGAGGCCGGCGCCGAGCGCGCCCGGATCGAGCGGCTTTTGGCCATAGCCCTGCTCGAGCGGCGAGCCGAACGCGACCCACGACCCGAGCGCGAGCGGCAGCGCGCCGAGCAGCGCGCCGGCCGCCGCGCGCGGGCT
>VGPA01000027.1 GCA_016875665.1 Chloroflexota bacterium
ACGCTCGCGGAGCGTGCCGCGGAGGGCCGCGTGCTCGTCCTCGAGTCGCTCGCCCTCGGCGGCGAGCATCCGCGCACCCGTGACCTGGTGAGCTGGCTGGCCAAGGTCGGCTCGATGAAGAGCGCCGTGATCGTCCTCGCGGAGGCCGACGAGGCGATCGGCCGCGCGGCGGCGAACGTGCCCACGCTCCGCGTGCGCACGGTCGGCTCGCTCCAGCTGCTCGACGCGATCCAATCCGACGCGATCCTGGTTCTGCGCAGCGCGCTCGGCGCGCTCGCTCACCGCGCCGGCGCGGAGAAGGAGGCGGCCGCATGAGCAACCCGCTTGTTCTCCTCCGCCCGGTGATCACCGAGAAGTCCATGACCGCGACCGCGGTCGGCCGCTACACGTTCGAGGTCGAGACCTCGGCCGACAAGCGTCAGATCGCGGAGGCGGTCGCGGAGGCGTTCAAGGTGGACGTCGTCGCGGTCAACGTGAGCACCGTCAAGGGCAAGACGCGGCGGTTCGGCCGGCGCACCGGCAAGCGCTCCGACTGGAAGAAAGCCATCGTGACGCTCGCCGAGGGTCAAAAGATCGAGCGCTACTTCGTGGAGGGCGTGTGATGAGGCGAGTGACGAGCGGCTTTGCCGCGAGGAACGAGTCCACCAGCCCTGAGCTCGGGCGAGGGTCTTGCCGAGCCAAGATCGAGATCGAGCGCTACTTCGTGGAGGGCGTGCAATGCCGCTGAAGAAGTACAAGGCGACGACGCCGATCCGCCGGTTCCGCCAGTCGGCCACCTTCGAAGAGCTGACCAAGGGCAAGCAGGTGGAGAAGTCCCTGACCGAGGCGAAGCGCCGCACGGCGGGCCGCAACGCGCAGGGGCGCGTGACCACCCGTCACCGGGGCGGCGGCGAAGGCCGGCGCTACCGCATCGTCGACTTCAAGCGGAACAAAGACGGGATCCCGGCCAAGGTGAGCGCGATCGAGTACGACCCGAACCGGTCGGCGCGGATCGCCCTGCTCGTGTACCGCGATGGCGAGAAGCGCTACATCCTCGCGCCACTCGGCCTCGCGGTGGGGGACACCGTCCTGTCCGGCCCGGATGCCGAGGCGCGCGTGGGCAACTGCCTCGCGATCGAGCACATCCCGACTGGTACGCAGATTCACGGGGTCGAGCTTCAGCCCGGGCGCGGCGCGCAGATGGTGCGCTCGGCCGGCGGGGTGGCCCAGCTCGTGGCGAAGGAAGGCGAGTACGCGCAGGTGCGCCTCCCCTCGGGGCAGGTCCGCATCGTGCACGTGCGCTGCCGTGCCACGGTCGGGCAGCTTGGCAACGTTGACCACGAGAACCGCAAGGTGGGCGGCGCCGGGCACAAGCGGCGCATGGGCTGGCGCCCGGCCGTGCGCGGCGTCGTGATGTCGCCCCGCGACCACCCGCACGGCGGCGGCGAGGCCAAGTCGCCGGTGGGCGGCATGGCGCAGACGCCGTGGGGCCGTCCCGCGATGGGCCTCAAGACGCGCAAGAACCCGAAGACCGACCGCTACGTGATCAAGGCGCAGCGCAAGCGGGGGAAGAAGTAACGATGACCGCTCACTTCGTTCGCGCTCATTGGTACGTGCGCCGCCTTACGGAGGTGCGGTAACGCATGAGTAGGTCAGTCAAGAAGGGCCCGTTCGTGCAGCCCGCGCTGCAGAAGAAGATCGACGCTCTCAACTCGCGCAACGAGAAGAAGGTCGTGAAGACCTGGTCGCGCCCGTCGGTGATCCTGCCGGTCATGGTCGGACACACCATCGCGGTGCATGACGGACGCCGCCACGTGCCCGTGTTCATCACCGAGAACATGGTCGGCCACCGCCTCGGCGAGTTCGCGCCCACGCGCATCTTCAGGGGCCACGCGCGCGGCGCCGCGGCCGAGAAGGCCGCCGCGGTGAAGCAGGGCTAACCGTGGAAGTACGTGCCGTCGCCAAGTTCCAGCGCGTGTCGCCCCGCAAGGCGCGGCTGGTGACCCAGCTGATCCAGGGCAGGAAGGCGACCGACGCGATCGCCATCCTCGAGCACCTGCCAAAGGGCTCCGCGGTGATGATCGGCCGCGTCGTTCGCTCGGCCGTCGCCAACGCGGAGAACAACTTCAACTTGACGCTCGAAGACCTGGTCGTGAAGCGTGCGCTCGCCGACGAGGGTCCCCGCATGAAGCGCGTGTGGATGCGTGGACGCGGCCGCCGCGATACGAAGCTGCACCGCACCGCGCACATCACCGTCGTCGTCGAAGACAGGAGGGGCAAGTAGCAGATGGGGCAGAAAGTGAACCCGGTCGGCTACCGGCTCGGCGTCACCAAGACCTGGAACGCGAAGTGGTTCGCGGACCGGACCTACCGGGACCTGCTCAAGGAGGACATCGCGATCCGTCACGCGATCCGCTCGCGCCTGCGGGACGCGGCGATCGCGCGGATCGACATCGAGCGCTCCTCGAACCAGGTCACGGTCACGATCCAGACCGCCAAGCCGGGCGTGGTCATCGGCCGCGGCGGCGCGAAGGTGGAGGAGCTGCGGGCGGCGCTCGGGAAGACCACCGGCAAGGCCGTGAAGGTGAACATCTTCGAGATCCGCTACCCGGAGCTCGACGCGAACCTCATCGCCGAGAACGTCGCGCAGCAGCTCGAGCGCCGCGTCTCGTTCCGCAAGGTGCTCAAGCAGACCGTCCAGCGCTCGATGAAGGCGGGGTCGAAGGGCGTCCGTCTCGCGGTCTCGGGCCGCCTCGGTGGCGCCGAGATGTCGCGCCGCGAGTGGACCCGCGAGGGCCGCGTGCCGCTGCACACCCTCCGCGCGGACATCGAGTTCGGCCGCGCGATCGCCAAGACCACCTACGGCACGATCGGGGTAAAGGCATGGATCTACCGCGGCGACGTCGAGCCGACTCCGCGTCAGGTGGCGCAGAACGCGCCGGGCGGCGGCCTGCCGCGTCCGACGCTGGCTCCGGCGCCCGCGCCGGCGGGAGCGTAAGTGATGCTCATGCCCAAGCGGCTCAAGTTCCGCAAGTTCCAGCGCGGCCGGATGAAGGGCGCCGCCCACGCGGGCGCAACCATCGAGTTCGGCCAGTTCGCGCTGACCGCGCAAGAGCCCTGCCACATGACCGCCCGCCAGATCGAGGCGGCGCGGCGCGCGATCGTGCACCACCTCAAGCGCGGCGGCAAGGTGTGGATCCGGGTGTTCCCGGACAAGCCGATCACCAAGAAGCCGGCCGAAGTTCGGATGGGTTCCGGTAAGGGTGCGCCCGACCACTGGGTGGCTGTGGTGCGTCCGGGACGCGTGCTGTTCGAGATCGGTGGAGTCGAACCGATCCTTGCGAAGGAAGCGATGCGCCTCGCGGCGTACAAGCTTCCGATCAGGACGAAATACGTGAGCCGAGAGGTCGAAGCCGATGCAGTTGAAGGAAATGCGGCGACTGTCTGACGAGGAGCTTGCCGCGGAGATGAAGAGCGCCAAAGAGGAGCTGTTCAACCTCCGTTTCCAGCTCGCCACACGTCAGCTCAAGAACTACCGCGGCCTCCCCGCGGCTCGCCGCCGGATCGCGCGCGTGCTCACGGTGATGGGCGAACGGAGCAAGGCGTAGATGGCTGAAGCGAAGAAGGCAGTCAAGAAGAGCGCCGTCCCGGCCAAGGCCGCGGCGACGAAGGCCGCTGCGCCGGTCAAGAAGACGGTGAAGAGAAGCGCTTCGCCAACGGTCGCGAAGAGCGCTGCGGCGACGAAGACCGCGGCCGTTGCGAAGGCGCCGGTGAAGCGGGTCATTCGCAAGCGCATTGCCGTGCCCGCCGCCGCTGCGGCGAAGGCCGCACGCACCTACCGGAAGACCCGCCGCCGCACGAAGGTCGGTTACGTCGTGTCGGCCAAGCAGCGGTACACCGTCATCGTCGAGATCGAGCGGCTCCGCGAGCACCCCCTGTACAAGAAGGCCGTCCGCGTCCGCAAGAAGATCGCCGCGCACGACGCCAACAGCGAGGTCCGTGCCGGGGACATCGTGCGCATCGAGGAGAGTCGCCCGTTCAGCGCGACGAAGCGCTGGCGCGTGGTCGAGGTCCTGTCGCGCGCGGGTGAGGCCGGCGCCGCGGCGCCGCGCGTCGCCGACGTCGAATCCCAGCTCGAGCAGTCGGAAGGCTCCCGCGAGCAGCTGGTGCGCGTCGCGCCCGCCGCCCCGGAGACGCCGGAGCAGGAGCAGCCATGATCCGTCCGTATACCCGCGTCCGCTGCGCGGACAACAGCGGCGCCCGTGAGCTCTCGGTCATCCGCGTGCTCGGGTCTTCGAGCGGCACGTCGGCCGAGATCGGCGACGTGTTCGTCGGCGCCGTGAAGAACGCGATCCCGAACTCCGGCGTGAAGAAGGGCGAGGTCGTCCGCGCGGTCGTGGTGCGGCAGACCAAGGAGTTCCGCCGGCGCGACGGCTCGTTCATCCGCTTCGACGACAACGCGGCCGTCCTGCTGAACCCGCAGAACCAGCCGCGCGGCACCCGCATCTTCGGGCCGGTCGCGCGCGAGCTCCGCGAGCGCAACTTCATGAAGATCGTGTCCCTCGCGCCGGAGGTCCTGTGATGCAGGGCGCTCGGATCCGCAAGGGCGACGAGGTCGTCGTACTCGCCGGCAAGGACCGCGGCAAGCGCGGCAAGGTCGAGGAGGTGCGTCCCGGGGTGGGCGTCACCGTGGTCGGCCTCAACATCGTGAAGCGCCACACGCGCGCCAATCCTGCCAAGAACGAGAAGGGCGGCATCGTCGAGAAGCCGGCCCCGCTCGCGATCGGCAAGGTCATGATCGTCTGCCCGCAGTGCGGCAAGCCGGCTCGCGTCGGCCACCGGACGGCGGACGAGTCCAAGGAACGCTTCTGCAAGCGCTGCGGCGAGGCGATCGTGTCGCCGGAGAAGGAATAGATGGCAGCTCCGAAGACGTCGTCGATCTCCGCCCTGCGCGCGAAGTACCACTCCACCGTGCGGGAGGAGCTGACCAAGCAGTTCTCCTATCCGAACGTGATGATGATCCCGCGCGTCGAGCGCGTGGTGCTCAACATCGGCATGGGCGAAGCCATCGGCAACGGCAAGGCCATGGACGCGGCCGCCGGCGACCTCGCGATGATCGCGGGCCAAAAGCCCGTGATCACGAAGTCGAGGAAGGCGATCGCGAACTTCCGCCTGCGGGTCGGCATGCCGATCGGCCTGAAGGTGACCCTGCGCGGCGAGAGGATGTGGAGCTTCCTCGAGAAGCTCCTCACGGTGGCGCTCCCGCGCATCCGTGACTTCCAGGGCGTGCCCGACCGGTCGTTCGACGGGCGCGGCAACTACTCGCTCGGCCTGAAAGAGCAGCTCGTGTTCCCCGAGATCGACTACGACAAGATCGACCGGCTGCGCGGCCTCGAGGTGACCATCGTGACCACCGCGCGGAACGACGAGGAGGGGCGGGCGCTCCTGCGCCTGCTCGGAATGCCGTTCCGCCAGCCAGCAGGGGCGGGGAGGGAGTCCTAGATGAGCGCGCGGGAGCGGCTTTGCCGCGACGAGCGAATTCGAGCCCTGGGCGGCGCGGCGAGTGCGCCGCGCGAGGAGTAGAGGTGGCGAAGAAGAGCCTCGTCCTGAAGTCGCAGCGGAAGCCCCGCTTCAAGTCGCAGGGGTACAACCGCTGCCAGGTCTGCGGGCGTCCCCGCGGCTACATGCGCAAGTTCGGCCTGTGCCGGATCTGCTTCCGCGAGCGTGCGCTCGTGGGCGAGCTGCCGGGCGTGACGAAGTCGAGTTGGTAGCGGGAACGCCATGAAGAGTGTGAGCGAGGAGCGGTTCAGCGGCGGCGAGCGAATTCGACCCGGAGGCGGCGCGACGCTTGCGTCGCGCGAGGACTAGATGATGAACAAAATGCAGCAGACACAGGCACCGCCGCCCGAGCAGGACGAGCGCGTCCGTGCGGCGAAGGCGCCGTCGAAGCGGCCGAAGCCACGTCCGGGCAGCGCCGTGAACGACCCCGTGGCCGACATGCTGACCCGCGTCCGCAACGGCGCGCGCGCCCGCCACGAGCAGGTGGCCATGCCCACAAGCCGCCTGCGGGGCGAGATCGCCCGCATCCTGAAGGACGAGGGCTTCATCGGTGGCTACGCGGTGGAGACCCCGAAAGACGAGGTCAACCCGATGCCGCAGCTCGTGCTCAAGCTGAAGTACGTGGGCGGCAAGGTGCCGGCGCTCGCTGGGATCAAGCGCATCTCGAAGCCGGGCCTGCGCGTGCATGCCCGCAAGACCGAGATGCCGCGCGTGCTCGGCGGACTCGGCATCGCGATCGTCTCGACCTCGTCCGGCCTCATGACCGGGCGCGAGGCCGAGCGGAAGGGGCTGGGCGGGGAAGTCCTCGCCTTCGTCTGGTGAAGAGAAGCATGAGCGAGGAGCGGTTCATCCGTGACCAGCGCATTCGTGCCGGAGGCGTTGGGTAAGCCATGAGCCGGATCGGAAAGCTCCCCATCGCGGTCCCCGCGGGCGTCGACGTGAAGGTCAGCGGCCAGTCCGTGACCGTGAAGGGCCCCAAGGGCAGCCTCACGCGCACGTTCCACGACAAGGTGAAGGTGGAGCGTGACGGCGCGCGCTTGTTGGTCGGCCGGGCCGACGAGTCGCAGGGGTCGCGCGCCCTGCACGGCCTGTCGCGCACGCTGCTCGCCAACATGGTCATCGGCGTGACGACCGGCTACGCGAAGGACCTCGAGATCTCCGGCACCGGCTACCGCGGTGCGCTCTCCGGGAAGAAGCTCAACCTGTCGCTCGGCTTCTCGCACCCGGTGGAGATCGATCCGCCGGAGGGCATCTCGTTCGCGCTCGAGACCCCGGTCAAGCTGCGGGTCGCGGGCACGGACAAGGAGCTGGTGGGCGAGATCGCCGCGCGCATCCGGCGTCTCCGAGTGCCGGACCCCTACAAGGCCAAGGGCATCAAGTACGCGAACGAAGTGATCCGCCGCAAGGCCGGCAAGGCCGGTAAGGTCGGCGCGAAGTCCTAACGGGAGGAGACGGGAGATGGCTGTGACCTCGCGGCGGGTGGCCAGGGACGCGCGGCATGCGCGCGTGCGCGAGCGCGTGCGCGGGACGGCCGACCGGCCGCGTCTCGCGGTGTTCCGCTCGCTGCACCACTTCCACGCGCAGCTGATCGACGACGTCGCCCGCGTGACGATCGCCGCCGCGTCGAGCGTCGAAGGCCAGGGCGACGCGAAGGGCTCGAAGTCCGACGTCGCGAAGGCCGTCGGTGCGCGCCTCGGCGAACGCGCGAAGGCGAAGGGCGTCGAGGCCGCGGTGTTCGACCGCGGGGGTTATCGCTATCACGGCCGCGTGAAGGCGTTCGCGGACGCCGCACGTGCCGCGGGATTGAGGTTCTAATTGGTGAAGATCGACGCGAACCGGCTCGAGCTGACCGAGCGGGTGGTCCAGATCAACCGCGTGTCCAAGGTCGTCAAGGGCGGCCGGCGCTTCTCGTTCTCGGCGATCGTCGTCGTGGGTGACGGCCGCGGGCACGTGGGCGCGGGCCTCGGCAAGGCCGACGAGGTGCCGGAGGCGATCAAGAAGGGCGTCGAGGACGCCAAGAAGCACGTCTTCCTCATCCCGCTCGTGAAGCGCACCATCCCGCACCCGGCCGAGGCCGACTTCGGCGCGGCCAAGGTGCTCCTCCGCCCGGCCTCGGCCGGTACCGGCGTCATCGCCGGCGGCTCGGTCCGCGCGGTGGTGGAGTCGGCGGGCATTCACGACATCCTGTCGAAGTCGCTCGGGTCGACCAACCCGGTGAACGTGGTGCTGGCGACCATCCGCGCGCTCGAGGCGCTGCGCTCGGCGGAAACCATCGCCGAGACGCGCGGTCTCGCGCCGCGCGCGCCGCGGCCGGTCGAGGCGGCGGTCTAGATGGCCACCCTCCAGATCCGTCAGCGCAAGAGCGCCATCGGCGAAAAGGAGACCGCGCGCCGCACGCTGACCGCCCTCGGGCTCCGGCGCACGGGCCAGACCGTTTCGCACGACGATTCGCCGTCGCTCCGCGGGATGCTGCGCAAGGTCGCGCACCTCGTCGACGTCAAGGAGTCCTGAATGAAGCTGAGCAAGCTCACCGCACCGAAGGGGTCCCGCAAAGTCGCGCGCCGGGTCGGCCGTGGCACCGGGTCCGGCATGGGCAAGACCTCCGGCAAGGGCACCAAGGGTCAGCTCGCCCGCAGCGGGCCGGGCCTTCCCGGCTGGTTCGAGGGTGGCCAGACCCCCTTGCACATGCGCCTGCCCAAGCTGCGCGGGTTCAAGAACCGCGCCCGCGTCGAGTTCGTCGCCGTCAACGTCGGTGTCCTCGAGGGCGCGGCAGTGAACGGCGCGGTGTCGGTCGCGACGCTCGCGTCGCACGGCCTCGTGCGTGAGGGCAGCAGGATCAAGGTCCTCGGCGACGGCGCCCTGACCAAGGCGCTGCGCGTCGAGGCGCACGCGGCGTCGGCTACGGCGAAGGCCAAGATCGAGGCCGCGGGCGGGACGCTGGCCCTCGTCGGCCGGGAGTAGGGCGGACTCGAAGTGGGCATGTTCCAAGCACTCCTCGACGCGTTCCGCACTCCGGACCTCCGGAACAAGCTCCTGTTCACGCTGGGGATGCTCGTCGTCTTCCGGTTCCTGGCGCACGTGCCGCTGCCGGCCGTCGACCAGGACCAGCTGCAGACCGTCATCAACAGCAACGCGCTGCTGAACCTGCTCGACCTGTTCTCGGGCGGTGGGCTCGCCAAGCTGAGCGTGGTCGCCCTGGGGGTGAACCCCTACATCAACGCGTCGATCATCATGACCCTCCTCAACCAGACGATTCCCGCGCTAGAGCGCCTCTCGAAGGAGGGCGAGTACGGGCGCAACCGGATCAATTCCTACACGCGCATTTTTCCGTGCCACTGGCGATCATGCAGGGCATCGGCGTGTGCGTGTTCATGCAGCGCTCGGGCGTGATCAGGGAGTTCGGTCCGTCCAACTGGTCGCTGACGCTCGCGATGCTCACGACGCTGACGGCGGGGACGCTCATCCTGATGTGGCTCGGCGAGCTCATCAGCGAGCGGGGCATCGGCAACGGAATCTCGTTCATCATTTTCGCTGGCATCGTCGGACGGCTTCCGCAGACCGTGAGCCAGACCTTCGAAGTCCAGACGAACTACGTCGCGCTGGCGTTCTACGCCGTGATCGGGCTCGCCGCGATCGCCGCGATCATCTTCATCCAGGAGGGACAGCGCCGCGTCCCGGTGCAGTACGCCAAGCGCGTACGCGGCACCCGCGTGTATTCCGGGACCAGCACGCACATCCCGCTGCGGGTGAACAGCGCCGGCGTGATCCCGATCATCTTCGCGGTCTCGATCCTGCTCCTGCCGAGCCAGATCGCGCAGTACTTCACCAACAGCGAGACGGACTGGCTGCGGGACTTCGCCGGCGGCACGGTGGCGCTGTTCCAAAACACGGTCTTCTACAACATCTTCTACTTCCTGCTCGTCGTCGCGTTCACGTTCTTCTACACGGCGTTCACGTTCGTGCCGAACGACGTGGCGGAGAACATCAAGCGCTACGGCGGCTTCATCCCCGGCATCCGGCCGGGCAAGCCGACCGCGGAGTTCCTCGGGCGCGTGGTCACGCGCATCACGATCGCCGGCGCGCTGTTCCTCGGGATCGTGGCGGTCCTGCCGACCGTGGCCGGCGATATGACGGGCGTGCAGACGCTGCGCCTGGGCGGCACGAGCATCCTGATCGTCGTCGGCGTCGTCGTCGAGACCATGAAGCAGCTCGAAGCCCAACTCCTCCAGCGCGCGTACGAGGGGTTCATCCGCTGAGCGGGGACGTCATCATCATGGGTCCTCCGGGCTCGGGAAAGGGCACGCAGGCCCGGCTCCTCGTGGAGCGCACGGGTGCGTACCAGCTGGCGACCGGCGACCTCTTCCGCCACCATCTCGGCGCCGGAACGTCGCTCGGCACCCTCGCCAAGAGCTACATGGACACTGGCGCGTACGTGCCCGACGACGTCACCGTGCGCATGGTGCGCGAGAAGCTCGGCGAGCTCCCGGCCGGGCAGCGCGTTGTCTTCGACGGCTTTCCACGGACCGTCCCGCAGGCCGACGCGCTCGACGGTCTGCTCGCGGAGCGCGGCCGATCGCTCGCCGCGGTGATCGTCATCGAGGTGCCACGCGACGAGCTGCTGGGACGCCTCGGCGCCCGCGCCACGTGCGCCAGCTGCCAGGCGGTCTACTCACTCACGGTCCGCCCACCCCGGGTGGCGGGCGTGTGCGACCGCTGCGGCGGGCCGGTGTCCGGCACCGCCCGCGCGGACGAATCCCCGGACATCGTGCGGAAACGCCTCGCGGTCTACGGCGAGCAGACGAAGCCCGTGGTCGACCACTACGAACGGCGCGGCCTGGTGAAAAGGGTGAGTGGGGTCGGCGAGATCGAGGACATCACGCGGCGGCTCGAGGCGGCCGTCGCGTGACTCGATCGACGAGCGGCTTCGCCGGGAGGAGCGCGTGCTCCGCGGGACCTCGGCGCAGCCGAGCGGTGGAGCGAGCGTGATCACCCTCAAGACCCGCGAGGACACGGCCAAGATGCGGCGCGCCGGCGCGGTCGTCGCGGAGATGCTCGCGCGCTGCCGTGAGGCGGCGAAGCCGGGGGTGACCACGGCCGAGCTCGACGCCGTCGCCGCCGGCGTGCTCGAACGCGCGGGCGCGACATCGAGCTTCCGCGGGTACGCGGGCCCGCCGCCCTTTCCGGGCGTCATCTGCGCCTCGGTGAACGAGGAGCTGGTGCACGGCATCCCCGGACCGCGGCGGCTGCAGGAGGGCGACATCCTCAGCGTCGATGCCGGGGCGATCGTCGAGGGCTGGCACGGCGACGCCGCGATCACCTTCCCGATCGGGAAGATCAGCCCCAAAGCAAAGGAGCTGCTCGAGGTCACCGAGGAGGCACTGCGGCGCGGGATCGCCGCCGCCAAGGTCGGCAACCGCCTCGGCGACATCGGCGCGGCGGTCCAGGAATGGGTCGAGTCGAACGGCTACACCGTCGTCCGCAACTACGTCGGGCACGGCATCGGCCGGGCGATGCACGAGGAGCCGCAGGTTCCGAACTACGGGCCGGCCGGACGGGGGCTCGCGATCCGTGAGGGCCTCTGCCTCGCGATCGAGCCGATGGTGAACGTGG
>VGPA01000028.1 GCA_016875665.1 Chloroflexota bacterium
CGCCGAGGCCCGCGACGAGCTTCGCCGCGTTCTCGGCGGAGAAGACGTCGCTCAGGGCGCCCCGTACGACGAGCGTCGGGCACGCGATGCGCTCGACCGCGGCCCATCCCGTGACGCGCCGCTCGTCGCGCGCGGGGTCCGGCTCGCCGTCCTTGGGCGGGGCGGTCCGGTGGCGCGCGTCGTGCTTCGGCACCCAACGGCCGTCGGGCGTCTCCCGCAGCGCGTGGCGGAGGCTCCGCGCGAGGAGCAACTCGTCGCGGTCCGGATTGAACGCCTTCGCCCGTCTGACGTGCTCCTCGAACGTGAGCGGCTCGGTCTTGGCGAGGAACCGCTGCACGCGGCGGCCGCCGTCCGGCTGCGTCTCCGGTCCCGTGTCGATCAGCACGAGCGCCCGCACGAGGTCCGGATGCGCCGCGGCGTAGCGCAGGGCAACGCCGCCGCCCATCGACATGCCGACCAGCACGAAGTCGCGCAGGCCCAGCGCGCGCACGAGGCCCTCCGCGTCGCGCACCTGCGCTTCCATCCCGTACTCCAGCACCGGTGACCACTCGCTGTCGCCGTGCCCGCGCGCGTCGTAGGCGATGCAGCGGTAATCGGCGCGGAGGTCGAGGCAGACGAGGTCGAAGGTGTGCGCCGTGAGGCCGGCGCCGTGCAGCAACAGCATCGGGTGGCCCGAACCGCCCCAATCCAGGTAGTGGAGGCGGAAGCCCCCGACGACCGCGTGGTGATCCTCGGGCAGCACGACGGCCGGCACGGTCATGCCGGCCTTGTGGAGCGCCGCCGCGAGGCCGGCGCGCTCGTCGTCCGCGGTTACCAGGCCCTGATCCAGTCCAGGCTCCGGGGGGTCGGGTGGAGCGGGATGTACTCGAGCGCGGTGTACCCGTCGTATCCCGAGGTGTCGAGCGCCCGGAAGAACGCATCGAGTGGAAGCGTGCCGGTGCCGGGCTCGTGGCGGCCGGGGTGGTCGGCGAACTGCACGTGGCCGATCCGAAGGTCGTTGTGCCTCCGAGCGGCGGCGACGATGTCCTCGCCCATCCTGCCCATGTGATAGGCGTCGAACTGGAGGGCCGTCCCGTTCCCGAGCGCGTTTGCGACCTCCAGGGCGGAAGCGGTGCTCTTCACGAGGTACTTCGGGTTCTCGGTCGCGTTGAGCGCTTCGATGAGCAGCCGCTTGCCGGCACGCCTGGCGACCCCGGCCGCTTCGGTCAGGCCCTCGACCGAAACCTTCAGCTGATCGGCGTCGCTGCCTGCCCCGTCGACGGCGTTCCCGACGAGCGCGTTCATCTGGCCGCAGCCCACCCTGTCGCAGAGCTCGATCGCCTCGGCGAGCGCCCTCCTGGCGGCTTCGCGCTTCGTCCTGTCGCTCCAGTAGCCGCGCTCGCCCGCGGCCATGTCGCCGGCGTCGAGGTTGAGCCCCACGACCTTCTGTCCGGTGGCCTTCACCGCCGCGACGACCTTTCCGAGGTCCTCGCCGCGCGGCCACCAGAACTCGACGGCCGCGAATCCGTCCTCGCGCGACGTGGCGAAGCGCTCGATGAACGGGATCTCGCGGTACATCGTCGAAAGGTTCGCCGCCCAGCGCAGCGCCATCAGTCCTGCATCCTCACATCGAACGCGTTCAGCACCATCGCCAGAGAGGTGCAGCCGCCGACGATAGTGGCACGCTATCCGGATCCCGGTTTGGCGGCCACCGTCGAGCGGACCTCCACCCGCGACGCCTCCTCGACCAACCGGACGAGTGCGGCCATGTCCTGGTCGCCGAGTCCCCTGCCGACGGCTTCGCTGAACATGCCCTCGACGATCGACTCCAGGCGCATCGGCACTCCGGCCTTCTCCGCCTCTCCGCGGATGAGGCCGAGGTCCTTCAGGATGAGCGCGACGGGCGTCGCCGGGCTGAAGTCGCGGGAGATGAAGCGCGGCATGTGGCGGCTCAGCATGCGCGACGCGCCGAACGACGCGCCGATGACATCCAGCACGATCTGCGGGTCGGCTCCGAGCTTCGCGCCGAAGACGGCGGCCTCGGAGATCGCCGCGGTGTGGAGCGCGACGAGCAGCTGGTTCACCAGCTTCACGGCCTGGCCCGTGCCGGTCGGACCACACAGCGCGATCGTCTGCCCGAACGCCTCGAAGACGGGCTTCAGCCGATCGAGGTCGGCCTGTGCCCCGCCCACCATCACCGTGAGCGTGCCGCTCTTCGCTCCGGCAGGGCCCCCAGACACCGGCGCGTCGCAGAAGTACGCGCCCTTCCCGACGAGCGAGGACGCGATGCGCCGCGTGAGATCCAGGCCGACCGTGGAGTGGTCCGCGAAGCCCTGGCCCGTGCGCGCGACGCCGGCGAGCTCCCGGTACACGGCGTCGACCGTTTCGGCGGTGGGGAGCGCGGTGAGGACCACGTCGCTCGCGGCAGCGACCTCCGCCGGAGACGTGGCGACGGCCACGCTCGGGCCCGCGAGCGCCTGCGCCTTGGCCGCGGTGCGGTTGTGGATGGTTACCTGATGGCCGGCCTTGGCCAGGCGCCCGACCATGGGCGCGCCCATCTTCCCGATCCCGATGAAGCCGACCTTCACGCCAGTCCTCCCCCGTCGAGCGTGCCGATCGAGGCCGCCGACGTCATTGCCAACCGCCGGATCGTACGCGCCGCTCAGCCGGAGGTGGCGAGCTCCAGCGCGACGGCCAGGGTGAGCTGCGTTGCTTTCAGCCAGAGGCGTGGGTTCGTGATCTTGTCCGGCGTGTCGTGGACCGTATGGAAGGTCGGGTTCCCCGGGAACGTGGCGTCGCTCTCGCCGTAGCGCTGGCAGATCGCGATCGACGGGATGCCCGCGAGTCCGAACGGCGCCGCGTCCATGATCGTGGTCCCGTCCGCGGCGAACTGCGGGTTGAGCGGCTGCACGCCGACCGCGTAGGTCTGGTTCGCGCGCAGCGTCTGGTCACGCAGCCCGGCCGACGCGGCGGTGTACCAGAGGAGATCGAGCCGGTCGGCGATGGGGTTGAAGCCGACCATGTCCAGGTTGATCGCGGCCTTGTACGGGTAGGGCCGCGGTAAGGTCGCCATGTACGCCGCGCTGCCCTTGAAGAACAGCTCCTCGCCGTCGAAGAACGCGAGCACGATCCGGCTGCGCAGCGCGCCCCGCGCGTTCTCCGAGATCACCCGCGCCAGCTCGAGCAGCGCCGCGGTGCCGGTCGCGTTGTCGTCGGCCCCCGGTGCCGGATCGACGGCGGGCCGCCAGCCGGGCGTGCGGTTGGCCGTGGAGTCGTAGTGGGCGGAGACGAGCGTCCAGCCGGTGGCCTGGCCCTCGGGCCCGATGCTCGCGAAGACGTTCTCAAGGGGGATCCCCTGATAGGCAGTCCGCTGCGACTCGATCTTCCAGCCGTAGTACGAGAGCGCACCCAGCTGCTCCTTGATGTACGAGAGCGCCAGCGCGTGCCCGGGATGCCGCGGGTCGCGCGACCCGACGCGCGTGAGCGCGAGCAGGTGCTCGTTCATACGGAACGGGTTGACCTTCGCGAGCACGTCCGCGATCGCGAACGGCGCCGCGGTCGGCGCGGGCGATGGCGAGGGCGAGGGTGACGGCGCGCGCGTTGGCGACGCGGTCGCGAGCGCGGGGATGGTCGCTTGCGTCGCGGTCGGCGGCGGTACAGCCTCGCTCACGGTGGAGGCGCACGCGGCCAACAGAAGAGAGACGGCGATGGCGCGGCTCAGGCTCCGCATGCGCCCACGCTAGAACGACGGGCCCCCCGATTCGAGGTCGCACCGAGCGACCTCCAAGGGCCGAAGCGTCTAGTTCGGGCGCGCCCCCGCCGGTTGCTTCGCCTGCTCCTCGGCGATCTGCGTCGCGTACTGCTCGCTCCAGAACTGGACCTTGCCGTCCCTCGCGTCGACGTACACGGTGTCGCCTTCCTTGAACTCGCCGGCCAGCACCTTCTGGGCCAGCGGATCGATCACGAGCCGCTGAATGGTGCGCCGCACCGGCCGCGCGCCGTAGGTCGGGTCGAACCCTTCCGTCGCGATCAGCGCCTTGGCGTTGGGCGAGAGCTCGAGGGCGATCTTCCGCTCGCCCAACCGCTTGGCCAGGATCTCCGTCTCCTTGTCGACGATCTCGGTCACCTGCTTCTCGGAGAGCGATTCGAACGTGACGATCTCGTCGATCCGGTTGAGGAACTCGGGGCGGAACGTGGTCCGCAGCGAGTCCTTGGGGACGTTGGACGTCATCACGAGCACGACGTTCCGAAAGTCGACCGTGCGGCCGTGCCCGTCGGTGAGGCGCCCGTCCTCCATGATCTGAAGCAGGACGTTGAACACGTCCGGGTGCGCCTTCTCGATCTCGTCGAGCAGGAGCACGGTGTACGGGCGGCGCCGCACCGCCTCGGTGAGCTGGCCGCCCTCGTCGAAGCCGACGTAGCCGGGCGGGGCGCCGACCAGGCGCGACACGGTGTGCTTCTCCATGTACTCGCTCATGTCGAGGCGAACCATCGACTTCTCGTCGTCGAAGAGGAACCCGGCCACGGCCTTGGCGAGCAGCGTCTTGCCGACGCCGGTCGGGCCCATGAACAGGAACGACCCGAGCGGCCGGTTGGGGTCGCCCAGCCCGGCGCGCGCGCGGCGGATCGCGTTCGCGACCGCGCCGACCGCCACGTCCTGTCCGACCACGCGCTGGTGCAGGCGCTCCTCCATCCGCAGCAGCTTCTGGATCTCCCCTTCGAGCAGCTTGGTGACGGGGATGTTCGTCCACTTGGCGACGACCTCGGCGATGTCCTCGGGCGTCACCTCCTCGGTGAGCATCTTGTGCCGCGACTGCGCCTCGGCGAGGCGCGCCTCGGCTTCCTTGGACTCGCGCTCGATCGTGGCGAGCGTGCCGTACTTCAGCTCGGCCGCCTTCGCGTAGTCGGCGCCGCGCTCGGCGCGCTCGATCTCCGCGCGGACCTGCTCGAGCCGCTGCTTGCGCTCGCGGATCGCCTGGAGCGCGGACTTCTCCTGCTCCCACTGGGCGCGCAGCGACGCCGACGACTCCTTGAGCTCGGCGAGCTCCCGCTCGAGCTTCCCGAGACGATCCTTGCTCGGCTGGTCGGTCTCCTTGCGCAGCGCCTCGCGCTCGATCTCGAGCTGGCGCGTGCGGCGCTCGACCTCGTCGAGCTCGACCGGCATGGAGTCGATCTCCATGCGCAGCTTGGAAGCCGCCTCGTCGACGAGGTCGATGGCCTTGTCCGGGAGGAAGCGGTCGGTGATGTAGCGGCTCGACAGCACGGCGGCGGCCACGAGCGAGGCGTCCGCGATGCGCACGCCGTGATGGATCTCGTAGCGCTCGCGCAGGCCGCGCAGGATCGAGATCGTGTCCTCGGTCGACGGCTCCCCCACCAGCACCGGCTGGAAGCGGCGCTCCAGCGCCGCGTCCTTCTCGATGTGCTTGCGGTACTCGTCGAGCGTGGTCGCGCCGATCGCGTGCAGCTCGCCGCGGGCGAGCATCGGCTTCAGCAGGTTGGCGGCGTCGACCGCACCCTCGGCCGCGCCGGCGCCGACGACCGTGTGCAGCTCGTCGATGAACAGGACGATCTGGCCGTCGGAGGACGAGACCTCCTTGAGCACCGCCTTCAGGCGCTCCTCGAACTCGCCGCGGTACTTGGCGCCCGCGAGCAGCGCGCCGATGTCGAGCGCGAACACCATCTTGTCCTTCAGCCCTTCGGGGACGTCGCCGCGCACGATGCGCTGCGCGAGCCCCTCGACGATGGCGGTCTTGCCCACGCCGGGCTCGCCGATCAGGACCGGGTTGTTCTTCGTCCGCCGCGAGAGCACCTGGATCACGCGGCGGATCTCCTCGTCGCGGCCGATGACGGGGTCGATCTTGCCCTTGCGCGCGAGGTCGGTGAGGTCGCGCCCGTACTTCTCGAGCGCCTGGTACTTCTCCTCGGGGTGCTGGTCGGTGACGCGCTGGTTGCCGCGAAGTGCGCGCAGCGCCTGGAGGAGCCGCTCCTTCGTGGCCCCCCCGCGCTTGAGCGCCTGACCGATCCAGCCCTGATCGTCCGCGAGCGCGAGCAGGAAGTGCTCGGTCGAGACGAACTCGTCGCCGAGGCCCTCCATCTCGCGCTGCGCCTGCTGGAGGATCTTGCCCAGGCGCGGCGTCGCACCGACCTGCACGTTGCCCGACACCTTCGGCTGCCGGTCGAACTCGCGCTCGAGGCCGGCAAGGAGCTGGCTCGGGTGAAGGCCGAGCTTCTCGAGCACGCTGGGCACGATGCCGCCCGGCTGCTCGAGGAGCGCCGCAGCGAGGTGCTCGGCGTCGAGCTGCGAGTGGCCGGCGTCGGACGCCCGCTTCTGTGCGGCGATAAGGGCCGCTTGCGATTTCTCGGTCAGCTTGTTCGGATCGATCATGGTCCAGTCCCTCAGAGCAGGTGCGCTCGGACGTTTTCGCTGTGGCGCGCGCCCAGGGCGCGGACCGCCTCGCGATCCTCGTCGCCCAGCCTCTGGGGCAGGACGACCTTCACGGTGACGTAGAGGTCGCCGAATCCGCCGCCCCGCTCCCTAGGCCGGGGCATACCCTGGCCCGCGAGGCGGATGATCCGGCCGTTCTGGGTCTCGGCCGGGATGCGCAGCGTGACGCGCCCCTTGAGCGTGGGCACCGTGACCTCCGCGCCGAGGAGCGCCTCGTGGAGCGCGACCGGGAGATCCGCGTGCAGGTCGTCGCCGCCGCGCTGGAAGAAGGGATGGCCGGTGATGCGGACCACCAGGTAGAGGTCGCCCGCCGGCGAGCCGGGGGCGCCTTGCCCCGCGAGGCGGATCTTCTGCCCGTCGCGCACGCCCGCCGGGATCTTCACGTCGAGCGACCGGGTGCCGATGCGCAGCTGCCGGTCGGCGCCGTGGTACGCCTCGACCAGCGTGATCGGCACGTCGTGCTCCACGTCCTGGCCCGCGCGGGCGCGCCGCCCCTGCGGGCCGCGGCCCGGCCCGCCGAACAGGTCCTCCATTCCCGGACCGCCGCCGCCGAACACGGTGCGGAAGAAGTCCGAGAAGTCGCCGCCGTCGCCGAAGCCGCCGGGCTGGCCTGTGTGGACCCACTGATAGCCGCCGGGGCCGCCCGGTCCGCCGTTCCCGGCGAACTGCTGCTGCCAGTTCGGACCGAGCGTGTCGTAACGCCTGCGCTTTTCGGGATCGGCGAGGACCTCGTTGGCCTCGTTGACCTCCTTGAAGCGCGCTTCCGAGTCCTTGCCCTTGGCCACGTCGGGGTGATGCTGCCGAGCGAGCTTCCGGTACGCCTTCTTGATCTCCTCGGCGGATGCCGACTTCGGCACGCCGAGGATCTTGTAGTAGTCCTTGAACTCGACCGGCATGGCGGCCCCCCGCTTAGTGCGCCGGCGGCGTGACCGACGGTCGCGTGGCCTCGAGCTGCGCCGGGGTCACCTTGGGCCCCGGCAGCAGCGCGATCTTGAGCACTTCGTCGATCCAGCCCACCGAATGCAGCTCGAGCTGCTCCTGGATCTCCTTCGGCACATCGACCAGGTCCTTCTTGTTCTTCTCGGGGAGCACGAAGGTCTTGATCCCGGCGCGGTGCGCCGCGAGCATCTTGGCCTTCAGGCCGCCGATCGGCAGGACCCTGCCACGGAGGGTGATCTCGCCGGTCATCGCGACGTCGCGGCGCACCCGGCGACCGGTGAGCGCCGACACGATCGCGGTGACCATGGTCACGCCCGCCGAGGGGCCGTCCTTCGGGATGGCCCCCGCCGGCACGTGGATGTGCATCGCACGATCCTCGAAGAAGCCCTTCGGCACCCCGAGCTCCGCGTAGTGCGCCCGCACATAGCTGAGCGCCGCCTTGGCCGACTCCTCCATCACCTTGCCGAGCTGGCCGGTGAGGACGAAGTCGCCGCCCTTCGCGGAGTCGATGACCGTGGCTTCGACGGTGAGCGTGTCGCCGCCGTACTCCGACACGGAGACGCCGGTGACGGCGCCCACCTGGTCCTCTTCCTCCGCGAGGCCGTAGTCGAACTTCTCGGGGCCGAGGTAGGTGGCGAGGTCGGCGACCGTGACGGTCACCGTCTCCGCCTTGCCCTCGGCGATGGTCCGCGCGACCTTACGGCAGATCGTCCCGATCTCCCGCTCCAGGTTGCGCACGCCGGCCTCGCGCGTGTAGCGGCGAACGAGATCGCGGAGGATCTCCTCCCCGATCACGAGCTTGCCGCCCTCGAGGCCGTGCTGGGTCAGCTGGCGAGGAAGGAGGTAGCCGGTCGCGATGTGGAGCTTCTCGTCCTCCGTGTAGCCGGGGAGGCGGATGATCTCCATGCGGTCCCGCAGCGGCGGGATGATCGTGTCCTCGACGTTGGCCGTGGTGATGAAGATCACCCGCGACAGGTCGTAGGGCACTTCCAGGTAGTGGTCCGAGAACGAGTTGTTCTGCTCCGGGTCCAGCACCTCGAGCAGGGCCGAGGACGGGTCGCCGCGGAAGTCCGCGCCGACCTTGTCGATCTCATCGAGCATGAACACGGGGTTCGACGTGCCGGCGGTCTTCATCATCTGAAGGACGCGGCCCGGCAGCGCGCCGATGTAGGTGCGTCGGTGGCCGCGGATCTCCGCCTCGTCGCGCACGCCGCCGAGCGACATGCGGACGAACTTCCGGCCCATCGCCTTCGCGATGGACTTGCCGAGCGACGTCTTGCCCACGCCGGGCGGCCCCACGAAGCACAGGATCGGCGCGCGCAGGTCCTTGGCCAGCTTGCGCACCGCCATGTACTCGAGGATGCGGTCCTTGATCTTGGGCAGGCCGTAGTGGTCCTCGTCGAGGATCTTGGCCGCCTGCGCGATGTCCCAGTCGTCCGCGGGCGCGGTCTTCCACGGAAGCGACACCAGCCAGTCGACGTAGGTGCGGATGACGCCCTGCTCCGGCGAAGCCTGCGGGATCTTCTCGAGGCGGGCGAGCTCCTTGAGCGCCTTCTCCTTGACCTCGTCCGGCATGCCGGCCTGCTCGATCTTCTCGCGCAGCTCCTTGGCCTCGGTCCCGCCCTCGTCCTCGCCCAGCTCCTTCTGGATCGCCTTCATCTGCTCGCGCAGGATGTACTCGCGCTGCGTCTTGTCGAGCGTCTGCTGGACGTCGGACTGGATCTTCTGCTTCAGCTCGAGGATCTCGTTCTGCTTGGCGAGGAAGACGGAGAGCGTGCGCAGCCGCTGCGTCACGCTGCGGGTCTCGAGCAGCTGCTGGCGCTGCTCGAGCGTGAGGTCCGGGCTCGACGCCACGAGGTCGGCGAGATGCGACGGGTCGTCGGTGTTCTTCGCGGTCATCGCGAGCTCCGCCGGCACCGCGCCGCCGTTTTGGACGTACGTTTCGAACATGCCCTTCACGGAGCGGACGAGCGCCTCGACCTCGATCGGCTCCCCCATCACTTCCGCGAGGGGCTCCACCGAGACCTTGTAATAGCCGGGCTCGTCCGCGTACCCCGTGATGCGGGCCCGCGTGAGGCCGGACACGATGATCTGGGCCGTACCGTCCGGGATGCGCAGGAGACGGACGATCTCCGCGATCGTGCCGACGCCGTAGATCTGCTCGCCCGACGGGTCGTCGAGCTCGGCGTCCCGCTGCGCGGCGAGGATCAGGTAGTGCTTCTCGGCGCCCATCGCGGCGTTGATCGCCGCGACGGACTTCTCACGTCCCACGCCGAGGGGGACGACGAACTTCGGGAACACGACCGCCTCCCGGAGCGGGACGAGCGGAAGCTCCGTCGGGAATGTGATCGCGTTCTCTTCGACCAACGTTTCGTTCTCCTTGCGCGTGGGACGCTGCTCGCGTGGGTTCGACTAGGACAACGCCGCGGGCCGGAGGCTATTCCGACCGGCCCGCGGCGATAGGGTCATTTGGCCTGGATCTTGACGCTCTTGGGCTTGACGGACTCCGCCTTGGGCAGGATGAGGGCCAGCACGCCATTCGTGAACGACGCCTCGACGCGCGATGCGTCGATCTGGAGCGGCAGACCGAAAGTACGGGAGAACCTGCCCGAGCGCCGCTCGAGGCGCAGCGCGCCCTCCGCCGGCTCCTCGGACTTGAGCTCGCCCGCGATCGTCACACCGTCGCCGGTCGCGTCGATCTGGATGTCTTCCGCGGTGAGGCCCGGCAGGTCCGCGCGCAGGTGGTACGCGCCCTTCGTCTCCCAGAGGTCGACGGGCACGGCCAGATGGCCCGCCGCGAGACCGCTCAGGCCGCTGGGACGGATGAAGCTGTCCTGGAACAGGCGGTCGACCGCGTCGCGAAGGGACAGGAATTCGCCGCCGGGGGTGAACCGGGTGAGGGACATGGTGCTCAACTCCTTTGGAAACTGTTCTCGGTTCGCGTGTCTTCGCTGTCGTCGTCGCCGATCTCTTGCTCGAACTCGCGCAGGAGATCCATGTAGTCGCGCAGCTGCAGCAGCATCTTCACGCCCGCGAGGTTCACGCCGCGCACCTGGGTCAAGTAGCGGATCACGCGGACCTTCGTGACGTCCTGGTCGGAGTACAGGCGAATGTTCGTTTCCGTCCGGACCGGCCCGAGCAGCCCCTCCTCCTCGTAGATCCGCAGGGTCCGCGGATGACATCGCGTCAGATTGGCCGCGATCGAGATGACGTAGACGGGTCTGCTGCCGCGTGCCATGCCGCTATTAAGAAGCATGACAATGGCATTGTCAAGAGTCCTGCGGATGAGGCGGAGGGTGGCGGTGGCCCGCAGCCGACCGGCGGAGGGTGCGCCCCGGCTAGTTCCGGGCCCGCGCGACGCGCAACGCGCACATCAGCCCGAGCAGCACCAGGCCGGCGACGGCGACCCGCAGCCCCGTCGGGTCGTGGTCGTAGCCGTGGATCACGATGAACCCCA
>VGPA01000029.1 GCA_016875665.1 Chloroflexota bacterium
CGCGGATGCGCTCCGCTTCGGCGCGCGCCTCGTTGCGCATCTGGGTCGCCGCCGCTTCGGCCGCCTGCGCCGCACGCTCGGCGAGCGCCGCCGCTTCGCGGCGGGCTTCGGCGAGCAGACGCTCGACCTCCGCCTTCATCTCCTCGCGGTCGCGCTTCGCCGTGGCGGCGGCCTCGAGACCCTCGCGGATTCGGGCTGCCCGCTGGGCGAGCGTGCTGGTGATCGGGCCCCACAGGAACTTCTGGAGCAGGAACACGAGGATGAGGAACTGGACGAGCGCGACCAGCACCCAGTAGGGCTGGACGATCAGTCCGGGTCCTGCGGCCGCCTCCTCAGCCAGGCTTGGCGAGAACAGCACCGCCTAGCCGATCCGGGTCCAGAGCAGGATGCCGAGCACGAACGAGAGGATCCCCAGGCCCTCCGCGAGCGCGCCGCCGAGGATGAGCGTGGTGCGGATGGTGCCGGCGGCGTCGGGGTTGCGACCGATCGCCTCGGCGGCCTTGGCCGTCGCGAGACCCACGCCGATGCTGGGACCGAGGACACCCAGGCCGACGGCGATACCGGCGGCCAGACCAGCGAACTCCACGTCAGATCTCCCTTAACGCGATTTCAGGCAGCGACTTGTCCAGGTGCGTGACCGTGTGCGGGCGCGTGACCGTGCGACCCCTGCGCGTGTCCCTCCCCGTGTGATTCGTCGTGCGAGTCGTGCGACTCGAGCGCGAACAGGAAGTACATGATCGTGAGCAGCATGAAGACGAGCGACTGCACGAGGCCGACGAACAGCTCCAGGCCAACGAACGGCAGCGCGAAGCCGGGCACGATGAGCAGGGCGGCCATGACCCCGAGCGTGATCTCGCCGCCGAACATATTCCCCCAGAGACGGAGCGTCAGCGTGAGGAGCCGGAACACCTCGCTGAAGAACTCGATCAGGCCGACGATGACCATGATCACGCCGACGAGCACACCTTCCTTGAAGCCGCTGAAGTTGATCCAGCGCGAGACGTAGCCGAACCCGTTCGCCCGGAAGCCGGTGAACTGGTAGAGCACGAACACCGTGAGCGCGAGCGCGAAGTTCACGTGATAGTCGGCGGTGGGCTTGTGCAGCCACGAGGTCTGGGTCAGCAGCGGGACGACCGAGATCCAGTTCGAGAGCAGGATGAACAGGAACAGCGTGCCCAGCAGCGGCACGCGCTTCACCGCCTCCTCGCCGCCCACACCGCGGATGAAGTCGACCAGCCCCTCGACGACCATCTCGACGAAGTTCTGGATCCCGCTGGGGACCCCCTTCATGCGCGCCGTGGCGAGGATGGCGAGAACGGTCAGGACCGCCATCACCAGCAGCATCGCCAGGTGGGAGCTCGTGTAGGAGACGGGACCGATGGAGAAGAGCGGATGCCCGGTGAATGCCGGGACGTGGATCTCGGGGTAGTGGAAGCCCTTCGGGAAGAGGAACTGGATCAGCGCGTCCACGTGTCTGCTCTCACTCCCCTCGTTCCTTCTTCGCCTCGGCTTGCCGCTCCGCCTCGTCGATCTCCGCCTGCCAGCGCCGCCCCGCCTCGCGCGCCCGTTCGCTGGCCTCCCCGGTCGGGTTGTCCTCGACGAAGCGCTTGATTGAGGTCGCGACGCCGAACCCGGCGAGCGCCATCCCCATGAAGATCAGACCCAGCAGTCCCCAGGGCGAGGTGCCGAGGGCCTCGTCCACACGAAGCCCGAGCCAGGCGCCTGCGGCGATCGGGACCGCGATGATGAGTCCGACCTGGCCCAGGATCGCCGCGTTCGACCGCGCTCCACCCGGGGTAGGAGAAGTCACGCCACGCGTGAGTGTACGGGACCGTAGCCGTACTCGCAGGATGCGCGCGGGTCTGTGAAAGTTCCCTCGAAATGGGTATTCGGCCCGCCTCCCCGGCGGACGCCCCGGCCATGGCGGGACTGCTCGGCGAGCTCGGCTACCCCGCCAGCGATGCCGAGGTGCGGGACCGCCTGCTCGGCACCGACGCGCGCGACCTGGTGTTCGTCGCGGACGACGAGGGTGTGGTCATCGGACTCTGCGCTGTCCACATCGGTCCCCAGTTCCATCGTGCGCGGCCGGTCGCGAGGATCGTGTCGCTGGTCGTCGCCGACGCGCACCGGGGACGGAACTGGGGCCTGCGCCTGGTGCAGCACGCGGTCGAGTCGGCTCGTGAACGGGGCTGCGGCCTCGTCGAGCTGACCTCGCGGAAGGAACGCACCGACGCGCACGGGTTCTGCGAGACCGCGGGCTTCGCGCGCACGGGGCTCCGCTTCAGCCGCGAGCTGTGAGCCCGAGCCGGGCCGCCAGCGCCGAGGTCACGATGCGCGCAGCATCACCATGAGCTGCTCGGCGTTCCTGACCGCCTTGTCCTCGAAGCAGTTGTTCATCAGCAGATGCACCTCCTCGGCGTCGGACTCCAGGCGGCGGATCGCCGGCACCCACGCCTCGAGCTCGCGCTCCGAATAGAGGTAGTTGAAGCGCTGCGCGGCGGTGATCCCGCGCTGCTCCCATGTCTCGGCGTTGCGCCCGTGGAAGCGGACGATCGCGAGCTCCGGCGCGGTGACCTCCGCGACCGGCGGCACGCTCGAACGGAATCCCTGCGGCTCGTCGACGGCGACGAACGTGAGCCCGCGGTCGCGCAGGAAGCGCATCGTGCCGAGCCGCTCGTTGCCGGCGAGCCAGGCTCCGCTGCGCAGCTCAACCGCGAGCCGGTCGTCGGGCAGGAGGTCGCGGATCCGCTCGATCGCGGCGAGCGAGGCGTTGCTCGGAAGGAACCAGTCGGGGAACTGGAGCAAGATGGCGCCGAGCTTCCCCGCCGCTCGCAGCGGCGCGAGCGCGATCCAGAAGCGGGCATGCACCTCGAGCAGGAGGTCGTCCGGGAAATCCTTGGGATAGAGGCGGCGCTTCGCCGCGGCTGCGACCGGGAGCGCCTCGCGGATGTCGCGCGGCAGGCGGGCGGTCTCGGCCGGATGGCCCGTGATCGTCGCGAACGCTTTCACGTTCATGGTGAATCCGTCCGGGGTGCGCTCGGCCCAGCGCCGCGACTGCGCGGGATCGGGGATCGCGTAGTAGGAGGCGTCGAGCTCGACGATCGGGAACCGCCCGGCGTAGTAGCGCAGCCGCCGTTCCGCGTCGCTGGCCACACCCTTCGGGTACCAGCCAGAGTCCACGAGCGTACGGTCGGCCCAGGAGCAGGTGCCGACCTTGAGGTGACTCCCGCCGGTCCTATTCGTCGTCGCTGCGAACCGTCGCCTTGGATGTTCGGGTGGAGAGCGCGAGCACCGCGATCCCGAACACGATCGCAAGCGCCCCGAACGAGAGCAGGACGACACCGCCGGACGCGAGGAGGGCGAGCGCGCCGAGCACGAGCGTCAGCCCGTAGATGATCAGCACCGCCTGGGGATGGCTCACGCCCACATCGAGCAGGCGGTAGTGGAAATGGCCGCGATCCGGCGAGTACGGGGACTGGCCGCGGATGACGCGCCGGAGCAGGACGTAGAACGCGTCCACGATCGGCACGCCAAGGACCAGGAGCACGGCGGCGACCTTGGCCGTGCCGAAGATCGCGAACACCGCGAGCAGCGTCGCGATGAAGGTCACGCCGGTGGTCCCGAGGAAGAGCCGTGCGGGATGGAAGTTGAACACGAGGAATCCGCAGATCGCGCCGCCGAGCGAGAAGGCCATCCACGCCACGAACGGCTCGTTCACCTGCGGCAAGAGGGCGAGGCCCCCGAGCGTGAAGGCCGCGATCGCGGAGACGCCGGCGGCAAGGCCGTCGAGCCCGTCGATGAAGTTGAGCGCGACGTTCATCCCCACGATCCAGAACATCGTGAACGCCACGGCCAGCACGGGCGAGAGCGCGACGAGCCCGCCGGCGCTGAACGGGTCGTCGATGAACTCGATGCGGATGCCGGCCGCGACGATCACCGCCGCGACGAGCAGGAGCCCGATCAGCTGCCAGCGCGCGCGCAACTCGAACACGTCGTCGACGAAGCCGAGGGTCAGGCCGAGAAACGCCGCGAGTGCGGTGACCGTGAAGCGCGGCGAGCGGACTTCTTCTGGAATCAGGAACGGGCCGCCGGCCACGCGGTCCACGAGCCAGCAGACGAAGATCGTGACCCCGAACGCGGCCGCGATGGCCAGGCCGCCTGGGCGTGGGATCGGACGCTCGTGCTGGCGGCGGCCGCCCGGCAGGTCGAGCATGCGCATCCGCGTCGCGAACGCCAGGACCCCGGGCGCCAGAAGCACCGCCAGCAGTCCCGCCACGATCGGCGAGACGACAAGCAGGACGGCGGTCGGGGTCAGCATGGCGGAAGGATATGGTCCGGTGGCACGATGGGAGCGTGAGCGGTCCACAGGGAGAGCGCGGGCGCGAAGCGGAGGTCACCGTGATGATGGCCGACCTGCGCGGCTTCACGCGCATGGTCGAGCGGCTCGCGCCCGCCGACGCGGTTGCGCTCCTGGACGAGGGCCTCACGCTGCTCGCGCGCCCCGTGCTCGCGGCCGAGGGCACGGTGGACAAGTACATCGGCGACGGAGTCCTGGCGTTCTTCGAAGGCGCGGGTCACGCCGAAACCGCTCTTGCGACGGCGCAGCGCATCCTCGCTGCCATCGACGCCGACAACGCCGCGCACCCCGACCGCATTCCGTGGCGCGTCGGCGTCGCCCTGCACAGCGGGCGCGCGATGATCGGGACGATCGGCCCGGCGGAGCGCCGCGAGTACACGCTCGTGGGTGACGTGGTGAACGTCGTGGCGCGGCTGGAGGAGGTCGCCAAGCAGCATGAGCTGCGTCTGGTTGCCTCCACGCAAACGGTGCGCCTTGCGCCTCGCGGCGGCAAGGCCTTCAGCGGGCCGGAACTCCAGCCCCTGCGCGGCCGCGCCGCACCGCTCGAGGTGTTCGACCTGCCCAATACGGAGGCGCATCCCTGGGATTGACGGGCACGCCCCCTGATACCCGCACCTCAGGTGCGCTCGCCCGCGCGAGCGTCATCCGGTTCCGAACTGACGGTCCCCCGCATCGCCCAGTCCAGGCACGATGAACTTGTCCGCGTTCAGCGCGTCGTCCACGCTCGCGACGTGGATCGGGACGTCGGGGTGCGCCGCACTGAGTGCGGCCACGCCGTCGGGCGACGCGATGATCCCGACGTAGCTGATCTTCCGTACGCCCGCCCGCTTCAGGATGTCCACGGTCGCGATGGCCGAGCCGCCGGTGGCGAGCATCGGATCGAGCACCAGGCAGTGCTGCACGTCGGCGGGCGCCGGCAGGCGGTTGTAGTACTCGACGGGCTGGGCGGTCCGCTCGTCGCGGAAGATGCCGATGTGCCACACCCGCGCCTCGGGCAGGAGCAGGAGCGCGGCGTCGACCATCCCGATGCCGGCGCGCAGGATCGGCACGAGCCCGATGCGCTCGGCGAGGACGGCACCCTTCGCCACGGCGAGGGGCGTGCGCACCTCGGTCTCGACGACGGGCATGCCCGCGGTCGCCTCATAGAGCAACAGCGCCGCGATCTCGCCCACGAGCGCGCGGAACTGGGGAGGCGGAGTCCGCGCATCGCGCAGACGCGCGAGCTTCTCCCGAACCAGCGGGTGCGCCGACACCCGGAGGCCCGCCTCGCGCAACTAGCTCCACTGCCCAGAGACACCGTTGACAAAAGGAGAGCCCTCCGGGCTTGCTTGTGGTGACTGAAACCGCAACAAGCCAAGGAGGGCTCTCTGGTGTCTCAGGGTACGGCGAAGCTGAACGCATACCTGCGCGAGCTGGTCTGCACGCGCGTTCAGGCGGGCTGGTCGGTGCAGCGGGCGGCCGCGGCCGTCGGAATCTCGCGGCAGTGGGCCAACCTGCTGTGGCGGCGCTTTCGTGACGAGGGCGAGACGGCATTCCACGCGCGCTCCCGGCGGCCGCACCGTTCGCCGTGCCGCTGCTCGGCCCACTTCGAACAGCGCATTGAGCGTGAGCGCCGCCGCCGGCGCTGGGGTCCGCTGCGTCTGTCGTGGCTGCTGGGCCGCGCGCGCTCGACGATCTACACCGTGCTGCGCCGCTTGGGCCTGGCGCGACGGCGTGACCTCGACCCGCGGCCCGCTCCGTACCGCCGGTACGAGCGGCCGGTGCCCGGCGACTTGGTGCACGTGGACACCAAAAAGCTGGGGCGCCTGGGGCCCGGAGGCGGCAAGCGCGTCTGGGAGGTCAAGTGCACCGGGCACAAGGGCACCGGCTGGGAGTACCTGCACCTGGCGGTCGATGACCGCACCCGGGTGCTCTACGCCGAGCGACTGCCGACCGAGAACGCCGTCGACAGCGCGGCGTTCTTCGCCCGCGCCGTCGCGTACTTCGCCGATCTGGGCGTGCGCGTGCGCCAGGCGATGACCGACGGCCACATGAGCTACCGCCTCGGCGCCCCCTTCCGCGCGGTGCGTCACGCCTGGGGCATCGAGCACATCCTCACGCCGCCGTACACCCCGCGCTGGAACGGCAAGGTTGAGGCCGCGGTCGGGATCACCCTGCGCGAATGGGCTTATGCCCGGGCGTACACCAGCAACGGGGCGCGGGCTCGCGCCTTCCCGCGCTTCATCCATTCGTACACTCACCGCCGTCCCCACGGCGAGCTGGGAGGGCTGACCCCGATGCAGAGGCTCGTCAACGATCTCCGCGGGCAGCACACCTAGTCCGGACGGCTTCGGCCGTGATGCCGGGTACGGGGAATCGCTTCCCGAGGTCGAGCACCTCGGCCGCGATCGCCGCCGACGCGGACGCGTCGCCCTTCGCGCGGAGCGCACGGGCGATGAGCGTCGCGATGCGCTCCATCTCGGGCACGCCCATCCCGCGCGTCGTGGTCGCGGGCGTGCCGACGCGGATGCCCGACGTGACGTTCGCGCGCTGGGGGTCGTACGGAATCGTGTTCATGTTGCAGATGATCCCGACGTCGTCGAGCACCTTCTCGGCGATCTTGCCGGTCATGTCGAGCGGGCGCACGTCGACGAGCATCAGGTGGTTGTCGGTGCCGCCCGACACGATGCGCAGACCCTCCTTCGTGAGCGCGGCCGCGAGAGCCTTGGCGTTCACGACGATGCGCTTCGCGTAGTCCTTGAACTCGGGCGTCGACGCCTCGAGCAGCGCGACGGCCTTCGCGGCGATCGTCTGCATGAGCGGGCCGCCCTGCGCGTACGGGAACACCGCTTTGTCGACGGCGCGGGCGTACTCCTCGGTGCAGAGGATCATGCCGCCGCGCGGGCCGCGCAGCGTCTTGTGCGTGGTCGTCGTGACGATCTGCGCGTGCGGAACCGGGCTGGGGTGAACGCCCCCCGCGACGAGGCCCGCGAAGTGCGCCATGTCGATCATGAGGAGCGCGCCGACCTCGTCGGCGATCGCGCGCAGGCGCGCGAAGTCCCAGAACCGCGAGTACGCGGTCGCGCCGCCCACGATGAGCTTTGGCCTGTGCTCGACCGCGAGGCGGTGGATTTCGTCGTAGTCGAGCGTCTCGTCCTCGCGGCGCACGTGGTACGGGAAGAACCGGTAGAGCTTGGCCGAGAAGTTGACCGGCGAGCCGTGCGTGAGGTGGCCGCCCTGCGGCAGGTCGAGGCCCAGGACCACGTCGCCCGGGCTGAGCACGGCGGCGTACGCGGCCATGTTCGCCTGGGCGCCGGCGTGCGGCTGGACGTTCGCGTGCTGCGCGCCGAAGAGCGATTTCGCGCGCTCGATCGCGAGGTTCTCGGCGATGTCCACCCACTGGCAGCCGCCGTAGTAGCGCTTGCCCGGGTAGCCCTCGGCGTATTTGTTGGTCAGCACGCTCCCGCTCGCCTCGAGGACCGCCTGGCTCGTGTAGTTCTCGCTCGGGATGAGCGCGATCTCTTCCACCTGACGGCGGCGCTCGCCCGCGATGGCCGCAAACAGCTCCGGGTCGACGCGCTCGAGGTCGCTCACGTCCGGCTCACCCCTGATGCTCGAGATCGCTGATCTGCTTGCGCCTGCGCTCGTGCCGTCCGCCCTCAGTCTTCGCGGCCAGGAACGCATCGACGATGGCGAGCGCGAGCGAGACGCCGATGACCCGCTCGCCGAGCGTCAGCAGGTTCACGTCCACGTGCTCGACCGCGTCACGCGCGGACCATTCGTCCGTCACCACGGCCGAGCGGACGCCCGTGATCTTGTTCGCCGCGACGGCGGGCCCGATGCCGGAGCCGCAGCAGAACACGCCGCGCGCCACGGTGCCCGCGACGACCGAGCGCGCCAGCGGCAGCACGGCCTGCGGATAGTCGTCGTCCGGGTCCATCGGACGCGCGGTGTAGTCGACCACCTCGAAGCCCTTCGCCCGCAGGTGGTCGGCGATCTGGTCCTTGAGGCGGACGCCGGCGTGGTCCGCGCACAGGCCGACCTTCATCCCGCCACCGATGCGATCCCCGCCCCGATGTCGGCGGCGGGGATCGCACCCTCGCGGATCACGCGCGGCTCGGGGCCGGTGCAGTCGACGATCGTGGAAGCGACGCCGGACAGCGGACCGCCGTCGAAGAGCACGTCCACGCGGCCGCCCAGCTGCGTGAGAACCTCGTCGGCGTTCCGCGGATCGACCGCGCCTGAGCGGTTCGCGCTCGTCGTGGGCAGCGGGCCTCCACGCTTCACGATCGCACGTGCGAACGCTCCGGCGGGCACGCGGAACGCGGTGGTCGCTCCCGATTCGCTGCGGAGGACGAGCGTGAGGCCGCCCGGCCAGAAGCGATCCGCGAGCGCGCGGGCGGCCGGGGTCAGCTCGACGCGCCCCTCAAGATCGGCGATGTCCGCGACGAGGACCGGGATCCGTTTCTCCACCGGACGCTCCTTCGCGGCGAAGAGCTTGCTGGTGTCGCCGCGCCCGCAGGCGAGCCCGTACACGGTGTCCGTGGGGAAGACGATGAGCTGGCCCCGGTCGAGCGCGCGAAGTGCCGTGTCGATGGCATCGGGACCGGTGGCGGCGATCACCCGGGTTTCCACCAGTCGATGTTATGCGCGCCGGAGCGTGACCGCGACCGCGCGCCGCAGGCCCGCGAGGTCCCGCAGGACCCGCACCTCGCCGAGCGCGCCGAGCAGCGCCGCGACCTCGTCCGCCTGCTCCGGGTCGAGCTCGAAGAACGCGGCACCGCGCAGCACCCGAGGCAGCCCGGCCACCGCGCGACGGATGAGCGCGAGGCCGTCGGACCCGCCGAACAGCGCCAGATCGGGCTCATGGGCGAGCGCCGCGTAACGGTCCCGGCTCGCGCCGCGGTCGCGCAGGTACGGGAGGTTCGCGACGAGCACGTCCACCGGCTCGCGCAGCGGCTCGAGGAGGTCGCCCGCGCGCAGGTCGATCCGGTCGGCGACGCCGTGCCGCTCGGCGTTCGCGCGGGCCACCGCGAGCGCATCCGTGGATACATCCGTGGCGATGAGCCGCAGCCCCGGCTCGTTCACCGCGAGCGCCACCGCGACGGCGCCGCTTCCCGTGCCGACATCGGCCACGGTACGCGCGCCGGTCCGCCGCACGTAGGCCCGCGCTTCGTCGACGAGCGTCTCGGTCTCCGGACGCGGGATCAGCACGCGCGGATCGACGGCGAGGTCGAGGGCGTAGAACTCCTGCGAGCCGCGCAGATACGCGACCGGCTCTCCGGCCGCGCGGCGGCGAACGAGCTCCGCGAAGCGCGCACGTTCCGCGGGGCGGAGCGGTCGTTCGGGATGCGCGTAGATGAACTCCTTCGTCACACCGAGCGCGTGCACCAGCAGCACGTCGGCATCGAGGGCGGCGATGCGCGCGCGTGCGCCGGCCCGGGCGCTCGCGATCGAATCCATCCCGTCCAGTATCCGGAGGCGCGCGTGCGTGCGCGTATGCTCGGCCATCTTGGGGAGCTGGCGGACCCTCCTGCACGCGGACCCGTTGCCATGGCTGCTCGAGCGGCGCGATCCCGCCGTGCGCGCGCTCACGCTCCGCCTGCTCCTCGACCGGGGGCCTCGCGACGCGGAGCTGCACGAGGCGCAGGCGCGCGCGATGAGCGCGCCGCCCATCTCGACCATCCTCCGTACCCAGGACTCCGAAGGCAGGTGGCCCGGAAGCAGCGACTACCAGCCGAAGTACGTGAGCACCCATTGGTCCAATCTGCTGCTCGCCGAGTACGGCGCCGATCCGGCCGACGCGCGCGTGCGCCGCGGCGCCCGGCGGCTGCTCGAAGACGTCGCCGCGGGCTCGTGGCGCGGCGCGGAGTGGGCCGCGACCCCCGGCGGCGACCACGGCGGCTCGTGCTACTTCGGGAACCTCGTGCGGTACGCCGCCTATGCCGGATACGGCACCGACGCGCGCCTGGAGCCGGTCGTCGCCCGCCTCGTGCGCGACTCCCGCAAGTACGACGCGGCGTGCTCGAACAACGGGGACAACCCCTGCGCGTGGGGCTACGCCCGCCTCGTCTGGGGTCTCGCGGCCCTGCCCGAGGCGGCCCGCACCCGGGACGTCGAGCGGACGCTCGCGCGCGGGGTGGAATTCCTGCTCTCCTACCGCCTCGAGCGTGGGGCCTACCCGACGGACACCAATCCTTCGTATCTCTGGCGGCAGGCGTCCTTCCCCCTGTTCTATCAAGCGGATGTGCTGTTCACGCTCCGCGCGATCGACGCTGCCGGCGCGCTCGACGACGCGCGCGCCCAAGCCCCGATCGCCTGGCTGCTCGCGCGCCAGGACGAGCGCGGCCGCTGGGGCGGCCGGTCGCCCTACGAAGCGCGCATGCAATCCAGGATCGACGGTTCGAAGTGGGTCACCCTTCAGGTGCTGACGCTGCTCAAGCGCCTCTTCCCGGAGCCGGCCGACTGAGCCGCCGCGCC
>VGPA01000030.1 GCA_016875665.1 Chloroflexota bacterium
ATCGTGCTCGGTGAGGTGCGCACGCCGCGCGAGGCGTCGGCGCTGCTCGAGGCCCTCTCCACGGGTCATCGAGGTTCGCTCACCACGCTTCATGCGGGCAGCGCGCGCGACGCGCTCGCCCGCCTCGAGCTGCTCCTGGCACGTGCAGGCGAGCTCGCTGCCGAGGCGGTCGGACGGCATGTCCGGAGGAGCATCGACCTGATCGTGCACGTCGACCGGTCGGCGGGTGGGCGCCGCACGGTGCGGGAGATCGCGGCCGTCGAGCCCGCCGCCGTGCACATCGTCTGGTCCGCGCCGTCGCACGGCGGTCCCGCCCGCACGCTCGATTGATCGCGGGCGCGCTCGCGGCTGCGCTCGCCGGATTCTGCATCGCGCTCGCGTCGGTGCCGGACTCGAGGCGGCGCGTCACACTTGCGTTCGCGCACCCCGACGGAGCGGCGCTCGCCGATGCGGGCTGGACGGCGGGATGGCTGCGGTGGGAAGCCGTGCGGTGGACCTTCGCCGGCGCAATGACGTTGATCGCGCAACTCGTCGGGCTTCCTGCCGCACTCGCGCTCCCCGCGGCGCTTCTGCCTTCGCTGGTGATACGGGATCGCGCAAGGATCGCGCGCGAGCGCGCTCGGCGTGAGCTCGTGCGAATCGTTTCCTCGGCGCACGCGGCGCTGCGCGCGCACGCCGGTCTCGTCGAGGCATTGCACCGCGGCGTCGAGGCCAGTGACGACCGTCTCGCACGCCGGCCGTTCGCCCGCGCGCTCTCGGATTTCGCGCTCGGGGCCTCCCTCGACGACGCGCTCACCCGTGCCGGCGCCGTCGAGCGGGACGCGCGGGTTCGTGAGTCGCTGTCGAGCCTCGCGCTCGGGGTCGCGGAGCGCCTCCCATCCGATCGGGTCGCGGAGCTGATGGCCTCGCTCGCCGACCGCCTGTCGCACGAAGGGAACCTCGACGACGAGGTCCGCGCGAGGGCCGGCGCCGCGAGGACCCAGATCGTCATCATGGCGGCGGTCGTGCCGGCGCTCGCGCTGTACCTGGCGGCGACCACGCCCGGCGTGGCGGACACGCTGGGCAGTCCGCTCGGACGGACACTGCTCGTCCCTGTGGCGGCGGGGCTCGAGGTCACCGGATTCCTGCTGAGCCGCCGGATGCTCTCGAGCGTGCTGCGCTGACGCTGGCTGGGGCCGTCGCGCTGGCGCTCTCCGTCGCCTGCGGCGTGCTCGCGCTGCGCCCGGTCTCACGCGCGGCGCGCAGCCTTGCGCTGGTCTGGCCGCATCCGCGTCGCCTCGTCGCGGTGCGATCCGACGATCTGCGGGACGGCGGCTGGGAGCGGGGACCGGATGCCCTGTTCGCACTGAAGATCGGCGCCGCTCTCATCTGCGCCGCGCTCGCCGCCGCCATTGGATCGGCGGGGCTGATCGGACCCGCCCTGATCGTGGTGGCCGCATACGCCGGCTTCGTGGCGCCGTCGCTCGCCATCGAGCGGCGGGCGCGTCGCATGCGGGACCTCGCGGATCGCCGTGTGGCCGTGCTCGTCGAATGGATCGAGGGTCTCGTCGCGGCCGGGCGGCCGCCGGAGACCGCCGTCGCCGCCGTGTCGGCTCGGCCGACGGGATCACCGGTGCTCGATCGCGCGCTGCGCGAGGCGCTCGCTGCCTACGCGCTCGGCGCGCCGCTCCACAGCGCCCTCCTCGCCGCCGGGAGAGCCGTCCCGCTTCCGTCACTCGGAGCGCTCGCGGGGGACCTCGAGCGGGCGCGCGACCTCGGCCGCGGCGCGCTGACCGTGCTCCGTGAGCTGCGCCAGACCCTGCGGCATCGCGAGCGCGCCCGGCTGATCGAGGCGGCAGCTCGGGTCGACTCGGAGCTGATGCTCGTGATGGTGCTGTGCTACCTCCCCGCGCTGATGCTCTTGGTCGTCATTCCGCTGTTCGCGACCCTGCTCACCGGGCTCGATCTCGTCGGCGGATGACGCACTCACTACGCTCCGGGCGTGTCCGACGCTCCGCCGCCCGTGATCCGCCCCTTCGGGGAGCGCGCGCTGCTGGTCGAGGTGGGGGATCGCGTCGGAGTCGAGGAAGCGGTGCGCGCCCTTGCGGTCGCCGACGCATGGGAGCAGGCCGGGCACGGCATCGCGATCCCGGCGTACGCATCGGCGGTGCTGCGGTTCGATCCGCTGCGCCTCGCGCCGGCGGATGCGGAACGGTTGGCCGCGGCCATCGTCGCGGAGGTCGCGAGCCGCTCGCCGCGCCCGTCGTCCGGCCGCGTCGTCGAAATCCGCACGCGCTACGACGGCGCGGATCTCGCCGACGTCGCGGCTGCCTCGGGCCTCACGACCGAGGAGCTCGTGGCGCTGCACTCCGGCCGCGACTACGTCGTGTACTTCCTCGGCTTCAGCCCAGGGTTCGCCTACTGCGGGCCGATCGACGGGCGGATCCATGCGCCGCGCCTGCCGCGTCCGCGCGAGCGCGTGCCGCGCGGGTCGGTCGCCGTCGCCGACGGGCAGACCACGGTGTACCCGCTCGCTTCACCCGGCGGATGGCAGCTGCTCGGGACGACGGATCTCGCGATGTTCGACCCGGCGAACGACCCGCCCGCGCTGCTGCGGCCGGGCGACCGCGTCCGGTTCGTGCCGTCATGATCCGCGTCCTCGCCTGCGGCCCGCTCGCCACACTCCAGGACGCGGGCCGGACCGGCCACCTCCGCTCCGGTGTGCCGGTCGGCGGGCCGGTGGACCCGTTTGCGTTCACGGCGGCGCTCGCGCTGGCGGGCTGCGCGGACGACGCCTGCGCCATCGAGCTGCCGTCCCTGCCGTTCACCTTCACGCTCGAGGATCGCCGCGTGGTCGCGGTCGCCGGCCCGGGCGTCTCGCTGCGCGCCGACGCGGCCGTGCCCGGCTGGACCGCGGCGGTGGTGCGGGCGGGGCGTCCGGTCACGGTGATCGGCGACGCGACCACGCGCTTCGCGTACCTCGCGGTGGCCGGCGGGATCACCGTCGCGCCGTGGCTCGGATCGCGCGCGACCCATCTCGGCTTCGCGCTCGGGTCCATCCCCCGGCCGCTCCGTGCCGGTGACCTGTTGCCGCTCGGGAAGGCCGCCTCGGCGAGCCGCGCCGGACGAGCGCTCGAGCCCGCGTCGTACGCGGGAGCGGTCCGGGCGATCAGGGGACCGCACACCGATCGCTTCGACGCGGCGACGCTCCACTCCTTCTACTCGTCGGAGTTCGCGGTCGAGCCCTCGAGCGACCGCACCGGGACACGCCTCGCCGGTCCCCGCCTGGCGGCGGCCGGGTCCGGAGAGATCCGCAGCGCCGGGATGGTCGCCGGTGCGGTGCAGGTGCCGCCGGGCGGCGCACCGATCGTGCTGCTCGCCGATCACCAGACGACGGGCGGGTACCCGGTCATCGCGACCGTCATCGCGGCCGATCTCGGTCGCGTCGCCCAGGCCTCGCCGGGCGACCGCATCCGGTTCGCTGAGGTCGACCGCGATGAGGCGGTGCGCGCGCTCGCGGCCCAGCGCGCCGCGGTCGAGGCGGTCCGCTAAGCGGCGGCGATCGCTTCGCGCAGGCGCGCGCGGGCGCGGCCGGCGAACTCCTGGTCAGCGTGCTCGTCCGCCCAGACGATCGAGATCATCTGGCCGATCACGGCGCCGTCGCGCATCGCCACGAGCTCCTCGGCGGCGAAGTCGCCGTAGCCGCGCCGGAACGCGGCGAACAGGTCGGGCCGGTCGTGCCACTCCTGCCACCACAGGCGATGGAGGTCGTCATGCCACGGGCCCGGGTGTGCATGCTCGCAGTCGATCACCGCGAGGTGCTCACCGTTCCAGATCCAGTTACACGGGTGCCAATCGCGGTGCGCCGGCACGAGCAGCGGCTCGGGGCGCCGTCGCGATCCGTGCGCCGAGCATGCGCGCGTGCGCGACTTCGTCGTCGGCCAGTAGTCCCGGACGCGCCCGCGCGATCCACTGCTCGATGCGCTCGCTGGTGAAGCGCCCGTATCCCTCGGCGCGCACTGGAGCGGCGGACGTGTGGAAGCGGTGCAGGAGGAGGCCGGCCTCCTCGTGCACCCGGCGCTCGACCTCCGGATCGCCGCTCGCGAACGGCGGCCGGGGACCGCACCGAGCAGCAGCGTCCCCGTGCCCTCGTCCACCGCCAGGAGGCGTGGGGCCGCGTCGCCGAGTGCCGGGGTCCCGTGGCGGTAGGCGTGCAGCTCGGAAACGAGCTTCTTCGCACGCCGATGCGTCTTCGCGAACACGCGGCCCTCCGGCGTCGCGAGTTCGAGCACCTGCGACTCGCCGTGGGCCCACGAGTGATCCCGCACGATCGTGCAGGGCCCACCGAGGGTCCGCTCGGCGAAGGCGACGAGCGCGTCGCTCAGCCGATGTCCCCGGAGATCGCGACGTCGTCACCGACCTTGCGGATCATGGGCCGTCCCAGCGCGAAGGCCTGGCCGAGGTCCGGGAGCGCCTGCGGGCCGCCGCCGCCGGCCACCGGCGCGATGTAGACGAGCAGCCGGTCGGCGAGGCCGCCCGCGACGAGCGCGCTCGCGATCGCCGGTCCCGCTTCGGCGAGCACGGTGTTCACGCCCTGGCCCGCGAGCCACGCGAGCACAGCGGCGAGATCGAGGCCATCCGCGACGCGCGGCGCGGTGGCGACGAGCACGCTCGAGTCGCGCAGTCGATTGGCGCGCCGCGGGTCGGCATCGCGTGCGATGAAGATGACCGTGCGCTGCGGGTCCTTCGCGCGCATGACGCGCGCACCGACGGGAGTCCGCGCGTCGGCGTCGACGACCACGCGCAGCGGGTCGCGCCCCTTCACCTCGCGCACGGTGAGCTGCGGGTCGTCGGCGAGCACGGTGTCGACTCCCACGAGCACCGCGTCGCTCCGGTCCCGCAGCTGGTGCACCTCACGCTGCGCGCGCTTGCCCACGAGGTGGCGGCGTCCCGCGATCCCGGCGCGGCCGTCGAGGGTCGTCGCGAGCTTCACCGTCACGTGCGGCCGGCCCTTGCGCACGCGGGTGAGGTAGCCGGCGTTCACCGTCGCCGCTTCGTCGGCGAGCAGCCCCTCCTCGACCGTGATCGGGGCGGCCTTCAGTGCGCGCAGCCCCTTGCCGCTCGTGCGCGGATCGGGGTCGCGGACGGCGGCGACGACGCGCGCAATGCCCGCGGCGACGGTCGCGTCGACGCACGTGGTGCAGGGCTCGAGCGTCAGGTAGAGGGTGGCGCCCTTCGCCATCGCGCCCGCTTTCCCGAGCGCTTCGGCCTCGGCGTGCGCCGCGCCGTGGGCGCGGTGCCAACCCGCGGCCACGACCGCGCCGTCCTTCGCGATGACCGCCCCGACCAGAGGGTTCGGGCTCGTCCGGCCCGCGCCCTTCGCGGCGAGACGGATCGCCCGGCGCATGCATGCGGCGTCGTCGCGCACGGCCTGCCACTCTACGGCCGTTGCATATTCATCCAGGTAGGCGCATAATCATTCAATGGCGATCAAGGTCGCGATCGCGGGCGCAACCGGCTACGCGGGCGGTGAGCTCGCGCGTCTCCTCCTGCGCCACCCCGAGGCCAAGCTCGTCGCCGCGGTCGGGCGCTCCTCGCAGGGCAAGGCGCTGCGCGACGCGCTCCCGCATCTGCTGGATGCACCGGCTTCGCTCACGGTCGGCGCCGACGTCGGCGACGCCGAGGTCGTCTTCACCACGCTGCCCGCGGGCGAGGCCGCCAAGCAGGCGTCGGCGTGGCTCGCCGAGGGCCGCAAGGTGGTCGACGTCGGCAGCGACTTCCGGCTCAAGGACCCCAAGGACTACGAAACCTGGTACGGCTTCACGCACCCCGCGCCCGATCTCTTGCGGGAGTCGGCGTACGGGCTGACCGAGTTCCACCGCGCGGAGATCAAGAAGGCGCGCGTGGTGGCGAATCCGGGCTGCTATCCCAACGCCTCGCTCCTCGCGCTCGCGCCCGCGGTGCGCGCGGGCCTCGTGAGCGACGACTTCATCATCGACGCGAAGTCCGGCGTCTCCGGTGCGGGGCACACCGTCGACGAGGCGTACCTCTTCGGCTCGATCGACTCGAGCGTGCGCCCGTACGGCGCGCCCAAGCACCGGCACACGCCGGAGATCAAGCAGGACCTCGCGCTCATGGCGGGGAAGCCGGTCCGGCTCACCTTCACGCCGCACCTCATCCCGATGACGCGCGGCCTCGTCGCCACCTGCTACGTCTCGCTGCGCGACGGAGCCACCGCGGCGCAGGTGAAGGAGGCGTACGCGGGCGCGTACACGGAGGAGCCCTTCGTGCGCGTGACCTCGCGCTTCCCGGGGACCAAGGAAGTGTTCGGATCCAACTGGTGCCTCGTCTACGCGACCGTGGATGAAGCGAACCGCCGGCTCATCGCCGTCGGCGCGCTCGACAACCTGGTGAAGGGCGCCGCGGGCTCCGCGCTCCAGAATTTCAACGTCATGTACGGCTTCCCGGAAGCCATGGGCCTCGGCGCGCTCCCGATCTGGCCATGAGCGACCGGGGCCGGGGCGTCACGTTCGCCCGCGGTTTCACCGCCGGCGCCGCGATGGCCGGCGTGAAGACCGGCAGGTCGGAGCGGCTCGACGTCGCGCTGATCGTGAGCGACCGGCCATGCGCCGCGGCGGGCGTGTTCACGCAGAACACCGTGATCGCGGCGCCGTGCCTCGTCACGCGCAAGCACCTCCAGTCCGGCGCGCTCCGCGCGATCGTCGTGAACTCGGGCAACGCCAACGCGACCACCGGCGCGCAGGGTGAGCGCGACGCGGAGGCCATGGCCGCCGCGGCCGCCGAGAAGCTCGGCATCGCCGCGAACGAGGTCGGCGTCGCGTCGACCGGCGTCATCGGCGTGCCGCTGCCCATCGACCGCGTGAAGGCCGGCCTCGCCAAGGTCGAGCCCACGGTGGCCGGCTGGGACGACGCCTCGCGGGCGATCATGACCACCGACACGAAGCCCAAGGTGGCCGAGCGCGAGGTCGCGATCGGGCAGGGGATCGTCCGCATCGGCGGCATCTGCAAGGGCGCCGGGATGATCCACCCCGACATGGCGACGATGCTCGCCTTCGTCACGACCGACGCGAAGATCGAGGCCGCGGCGCTGCGCGAGATGCTCACCGACGCCGCGCGCGACACGTTCAACGCCGTCTCCGTCGATGGCGACACCAGCACGAACGACACGCTGCTCATCCTCGCCAACGGCGCCTCGGGCATCGCGGTCGAACCGTCCGACCGCGAGCGCTTCGTGGGCGTGCTCACGCAGGTGTGCGAGGACCTCGCGCGCATGATCGTCGCCGACGGCGAGGGCGCGACCAAGGTGTTCGAGGTCGTCGTCCGCGGCGCGCGCAGCGACGAGGACGCGCGGCGCGCCGCGCGCACCGTGACCACCTCGAACCTGGTGAAGACCGCGATTCACGGTGCCGACCCCAACTGGGGCCGCATCCTCGCGGCCGCCGGCCGCTCGGGCGCGTTCGTCGACGCCGGCAGGGCGAGCGTGACGGTGGGCGACATCGTCGTATTCAAGGCGGGCACGCCGCAGAAGCCGGACCTCGACGCCGTGCGGCGCGTGTTCAGCGAGCCCCAGATCGCGATCGACATCGACCTCGGGGTGGGCAACGGGAAGGCGCGCGCGTGGGGCTGCGATCTATCGGCCGAATACGTGCACATCAACGCCGATTACACGACGTGACGAGGTGAACCCTGCACCGGTCGTGCTCAAGGTCGGCGGGTCCGTCGCGTCGGAGCTCGCGGCGAGCACGGAGCTCATCGTGTCGCTCGTCGAGCGCGGGCACGCGCTCGCGGTCGTGCACGGCGGCGGTCCGCTCGTGGGCGAGTGGTCAGCCAAGATGGGTTTGCCCACCAAGTTCGTGCGCGGGCTCCGCGTGACGGACGAGGCGACGCGCGACGTGGCGCTTGCCACGCTCGCGGGCGTCGCGAACGCCAAGATCGTGCAGGCGCTGATCGCCAAGGGCGTGTCGGCGGTGGGCCTTTCGGGCATCGACGGCGGCATGCTCCGCGCCGAGCGGGCCGACCCGGAGCTCGAGCTCGTGGGCAACGTGACGCTCGTCGACTCGTCCCTGCTCGAGGAGCTGATCGCGGCCGAGCGCGTGCCGGTCATCGCGCCGGCGGCGCTCGACGTGAAGGGCGGCGAGATCCTGAACGTGAACGGCGACACCGCGGCCGGCGCGGTCGCGGCCGCGCTCGGCGCGCGGGCGCTCGCGTTCATCACCAACGTGCCCGGCGTGAAGGACAAGAGCGGCAAGGTGATCGAGCGGCTGGACGCCGCCACGGTGAAGGTGCTCATGGACGACGGCACGATCGACGGGGGCATGCTCCCCAAGGTCGAGGCCTGCCTTGTCGCCGCGCGTGCGGGATGCCGCGCCGCGATCGTGCCCTCGGGCGACGACGCGGTTGAGCGTCTGCTCGCTGGCGAGCGCGTGGGCACGGTCTTCGAGGCCGTCTCATGAGGGAAGCGGGACGGAAGCAGCACCGGCAGCGCGCGCTGCTGCGCCTCGTGCGCGAGCGCCACCTCGCCACGCAGTCGGACCTCGTGCGCGCGCTCCGCAGCGCGGGCATCACGGCCACGCAGGCCACGGTCTCGCGCGACGTCGAGGAACTCGGTCTGCTCAAGGTCACGCGCGAGGGCGGCCACGGCTACGCGGCGCCGGACGTGCCCGGTAACACGGACGGCCCGTCGCGGCTGCGCCGGCTGTGCGAGGACTATCCGGTCGAGGGCGCCCTCGCGGGCAACCTCGTGGTGATCCGTTCGCTCCCGGGCACGGCGAACGCGCTCGCGGCCGCGCTTGACGCGGCGGACTTCCCGGAGGCGATCGGCACCATCGCCGGCGACGACACTGTGTTCGTAGCCGCGGCCGAAGGGCGGGCGGCATCTGCACTTCTGGGCAAGCTCAGCGGATTCGGTGTCGTGTCGCACGGCACAGCAGGGAGAAGCTAAAGCGTGAAGTACCAGGGCGAGAGGTGTGTGCTGGCGTACTCGGGCGGCCTCGACACTTCGGTGGCGGTGGCCTGGCTGCGCGAGACGCACGGCTTCGAGGTCGTCACGGTCACCGGCGACCTCGGCACGGTGAAGGACCTCGACGCGATCCAGCGCAAGGCGCTCAAGAGCGGCGCCAAGCGCGCGGTGGTCCAGGACGTCCGCTCGATCTTCGTGGACTACTTCGTGTGGCCCGCGCTCCAGGCGGGCGCCCTCTACGAGGAGCGCTATCCGCTCGCGACCGCGCTCGGCCGCCCGCTGCTCGCGAAGCTGCTCGTGGACGCCGCGCGCGACGAGGGCGCGCGCTACGTCGCGCACGGCTGCACCGGCAAGGGCAACGACCAGGTGCGCTTCGACCTGGCGGTCGGCGCGCTCGCGCCCGAGCTGACGGTGATCGCCCCGATGCGCGGCGGCATGAACATGACCCGCGAGGAAGAGATCGACTACGCGAAGGCGCGCGGCATCGAGGTGCCCACGACCAAGAAGAACCCGTACAGCGTGGACATGAACCTGTGGGGCCGCTCGATCGAGGCCGGCGTGCTCGAAGACCCGTGGGGCGCGCCGCCACGGGACATCTACGAGTGGACCGTCGACCCGGACGAAGCGCCCGCGAAGCCCTTGGAGATCGTCATCGGATTCAAGGAAGGCATCCCGGTCTCGCTGAACGGCGCGAAGATGGAGGGGGTAGCCCTCATCGAGAGGCTGAACGCGCTCGCCGGCAAGTACGGCGTGGGCCGCATCGACCAGATCGAGAACCGGCTCGTGGGCATCAAGTCGCGCGAGATCTACGAGGCGCCGGCCGCGGTCGTCCTCCACACCGCCCACCGCGCGCTCGAGGACATGGTCATGGCCAAGGAGTCGCTGCGCTTCAAGGCGAAGGTCGCGGCCGAGTACGCCGACCTCGTCTACAACGGCCTCTGGTTCAGCGCTCACCACCAGGACCTCGCGGCGTACGTCCGCAGCACGCAGCGCTTCGTCACGGGCGACATCCGCATGCGGCTGCACCGCGGCAACGCCACGGTCGTGGGGCGGCGCTCGGAGCACTCGCTCTACTCGATGTCGCTCGCCACCTACGGCAAAGGCGACACCTTCGACCACAAAGCCGCGGAGGGCTTCATCGGCGTGTTCGGTCTGCCGCTGCGCAACCAGTCGCGCACGCAGGCGCTCTGGGGTCCCGACACCGCCGCGCTCCTCGACGTGCCCAAGAAGGTCGCGGGCGCGAAGAGCACGGCGAAGCCGAAGGGCAAGAGCAGGAAGTGACGCACCTCTGGAGCGGCCGGTTCTCCAAGCCGCTCGACCCGCGCATCCGCGCGTTCACCTCGTCGCTCGAGTGGGACAAGCGGATCGCGCGGTGCGACGTGCGCGGGTCGCTCGCGCACGCGCGCATGCTCGCCTCGCGCGGGCTGCTCACGGCCGCGGAGGGCCGGTCGCTGTGCGACGGCCTGGCCCGGATCGACGAGGAGCTGGCCGGCGGCACCTTCCCGTGGCCCGCGCAGGCCGAGGACGTGCACTCTGCGGTCGAGCAGGTCCTGAGCGACCGCCTCGGTGCCGTATCCGGCAAGCTCCACACCGCGCGCAGCCGCAACGACCAGGTCGCGCTCGACCTCCGCCTCCTGGTGGTCGAGCTGCTCGACGACCTCGACGCCGCGCTCCTCGCCCTCGGACGGGCGCTGGTCGGCCGTGCCGCGGCCGAGGTGGACACCGTCCTGCCCGGCTACACGCACCTGCAGCGCGCGCAGCCGGTCTCGCTCGCGCATCACCTGCTCGCGCACACGGAGGCGTTGCGCCGCGATCGCGAGCGCGTGGCGCAGGCGCGCGCGCGCGCCGCGGTGTC
>VGPA01000031.1 GCA_016875665.1 Chloroflexota bacterium
GCGCTGCGCATCCGTCCGACCGGCACAGCATCGGTCCGTTTGACGGTGAGCGCCTCGCGCGCGACCGGCGGGGCGGTTCGCCGCAATCGCGCGAAGCGCCGGGTCCGCGAAGCGCTCCGGATCGCACTCCGCGCGCGGACCTCACTTCCAGGGATCGACATCGTCGCCGTCGCACGCCCATCCGCACGTCGCGCGCCGGCCGCCGCCCTCCAGGGCGCCGCCGCGCGCCTGGTAGAGAAGGCCGCCCGGGCGGCGGAACGGCCGTCGTGAAGAGGGCGGTGCTGGCGGCGCTGCGCGCCTACAAGGCGGCGATCAGCCCGCTCCTCCCGCCGGCCTGCCGGTACCTGCCGACCTGCTCCGAATACGCCGTGGAAGCGGTCGAGCGTTACGGCGTCGTCCGCGGCCTGGCGCTTGCCGTGCGCCGCCTGGCGTCCTGCCATCCATTCGCGAGGGGGGGTTACGACCCGGTTCAATGACCGATCTCTGGAACATGCTCGTCCATCCGCTCATGGCGTTCCTGCTCGGATCCTTCGGGCTGTTCCGCGACTTCGGCCTCGCGATCGTGGTGGTCACGCTCGGAATCCGCATCGTGCTGTACCCGCTCTACGTGCAGCAGATCCGTTCGCAGCGGGTGATGCAGGAGCTCGCTCCCGCGATGAGCGAGCTCAAGACGAAATACGGGAAAGATCGCCGGCGCCTGTCCGAGGAGCAGATGAAGCTCTACCGGGAGCGCGGCTACAACCCGATCTCCGGCTGTCTGCCGCTGTTCCTCCAGATGCCGATCCTCTTCGCGATGTACTCCGCGCTCCAGCAGGTGGGCTTCGGCCTCGGCTGCGCGGGCCCGGGCCCCGGGTGCACCGGTCTCACCTCCGAGCAAGCCTCGACGATCCTCCTCCCCTTCATCCCGAACCCAATCCCGGCGGGGGGTGTGCTCGACGCCGCGGCGCACTGGCTCCCCTGGATCAGCACGCCCCACGAGGACGGGCAAGGCAATCTCGTCAGTGGGCTCACCCACGAGGATCCGCTCCGGATCCTGCCGATTCTCGCCGGCGTGACGCAGCTCATCGCGTCGGTCATGGCGATGCCGGCCAAGCAGACGCCGACCAAGGACGACCCGCAGGCCCAGATGATGCAGACGATGGCGTACTACTTCCCGCTGATCACGGTGGTGATCTCGTGGGGGCTCCCCGCAGGGCTCTCGCTGTACTGGATCGCCACGACGCTGTTCCAGATCGTGCAGCAGTACTTCGTCACCGGCTGGGGGCGCCTCGTGCGCTTCGTGCCGCTCCTCGCGAAGGTGCCGTCGCCGGGCGAGCGCGACCTGCTCCGGCGCGAGGCGGCGGCCCTCGCGGAGGCGCGGACCGACATGGCGCAGCCCGCGCCGGAGCCCAAGCCCCGCCGCAACGGTAAGAAAAGGGGAAAGCGATGAGCCCACTTCGCGGCGAGGAATTCAGCGGCCGCACCGTCGAGGAAGCGATCGAGATCGGCCTCCGTCAGCTCAAGCGCAAGCGCACCGACGTCGACATCGAAGTCCTGGACCGCGGCAAGCCCGCCAACATGCTGGGTATGGGCGGCGAGGATGCGCGCGTGCTTCTGTCGTTCCAGGAGCGCGAGGCCGACCTCGAGCCGGAGCCTGTGGTCGACGAGCGCGAGGTCCCCCGGCGCCCGGACGCGATCCGCGCCGCCGAGGAACGGCGCCGCGAAGCGCAGGAAGACCGCGAGGACGAGGAGCCGCCGGCCGCCGCGGCCGAGCTCGCGCTCGGCGCGGAGATCCTGCGCGGGCTCCTGGAGAAGATGGGCGTGACCACCGAGGTCACGGTGAGCGACGAGCGCGGGCACGAGGGGCTCGAGGTGAGCGGTGAGGACCTGGGTGTGCTCATCGGCCGCGGCGGCGAGAACCTGGTCGCGCTCCAGCAGATCTGCTCGGCCATGACCTCACGCAAGGTCGGCCGGAGCGTGCACATCCCCGTCGACATCGAGGGCTACCGCCGCCGGCGCGAGGACCAACTGCACGAGATCGCGCTGCGCGTCGCCGAGCGCGTGCGCGAGAGCGGCCAAGCGGTGACGCTCGAGCCGATGCTCGCCTACGAGCGCCGGATCGTTCACCTCGCGGTGAAGCAGGAGACCGGCGTGCGGACCGAGTCGGTGGGCATCGACCCCAATCGCCGCGTCGTGATCTCGAGCACCGCCCCCGGCGCGCGCGGCCCGTTCGTGCCTCGCCCCGCGGGCGGCTTCCGCCCGCGCCCCGGATTCGGTGCGCGTCCCGGTGGCTTCGGCGGCCAGCGCCGGCCCGGTGGGTTCGGCGGCGGCCGGCCGGGTGGTGGGTTCCGTCCCCCGTATCGCTAGTCGGGCGCGGTCGCGGGGAACACCGAGCAGCAGACTCGCGTTAACATGAACGAAGCCCATTCGGGCCCACGGGGATGCGTGGTTTCGACAGGGCAGGCGAGCGAACCGCTGCGAGCCGAGGACGCCGTTTCATACCTCGCTAAACCGAACGGCAGCCAGATAACTGGCACCAACAGCTACGCTCTCGCTGCCTAGTCAGTGAGACGCCCGCCCGGTCTCCTCTCCGTGGGCCGGGATGGGCGACATGAAGCGGAGATGCGGCCCGCGAAGTGACCGGTAGGCGGGCCAAAGATTCACGGTCTGGCGAGATCCGGTAGCGCGTCGGTGCGCGACCAGGTCCGCGAGACTCGAAAGCGCCGACTACGCGCGTAGGTGCGGTTCGATCAAGTGCCTTGGACGGGGAGTTCGACCCTCCCCCATCTCCACAGTCCGCACGTCACTCGCGACCCTCCGTCAATGCGGACTCCGCGCAGGTCACATCCAGACGCGCTCGATCCGGAAGGCGCCCCCATCGGTCGACTCGAGGTCGATCGATTCAGCGACTGACCTCGCGCTCGGCGTCGCTCGTGATGGCGAAGGCCCAGCTTCGTGCGAGCCACCGGTCGTACCAGCGCACGAACGCCCGATCTGTCTTGCGCCTCGCGATGTGGCTGAAGTCCCAACCGCTGAAGGGCTGAGCCTCCTCCACCCGCCATGTCTCCAGGAGCTCGGCCTCGTTCATGGTCTCAAGTATCGGTCGAGGTCGTCGCGCCGGCGTGCACGAGCGATGAGCAGGCCGTCCTCCCGCGCAACCTCGAGGCCGAAGTCGAATCGGTCGACGACGCAGGCGAGATCGGCGTCGGCCCGGGGGAACCAGTCAGGCCAGCGCCGATCGTCCAGGCGCAGCTGACGCACCAGTCGCGCTGGGTCCACCGCATCCCCGCGGATCAACGCCTCGAGGTAGGCGGAGCACAGTTCGTCCTCCGGGCAGGGCACCACACCGGCATCGCCCATCGCTACGAGCGTGACCTCGTCGTCCCCGAGGAGCCTGACCGTCGCCGCAGCCGTCACGAGGCTGCCCAGGAGGATCCGCCCCGCGTTCACGGCGGCGATCACGCCCTGCGTACCCGAGCTGCTGCGCTGAACGACGCGGCGGTCTCGGAGATCGAGCTGTGCGATCGTGGCCGGCGAGTTGCCGGCGTCGAAGCCGGGCACGGGCCTGCCGTCGACCTCGCCGGTCAGGAAGCATGTCGGGTCGGCGGCTCGGAGCGCGAAGGCCTCATCGACCGTGGCCACCAGGACGATCTCGCGCGCGCCCGCGGCGACGGCGTACGCCGCCGAGGTGAACGCGCGGAACACGTCGATCACCACGACCGTCCCGCGCGCGCTCCGGGCGCCCGCCAGGAGACTGGTGCGATGAACCCGGGCCACGATCCGAGGAGACTAGGACCACGGGTGCGAGCCATTCGCGTACGCGGTCAGGGGACGAACACGCCCCTCAGCGCCGGTACCCGCCTGCCGCGAGGCCAAGGAGCAAAGGCTGAGCCTTCGGGGATGCGGCGATGAACCCGAGCGAGCCGACCCGCCACGGATCGCCCCGAAGGTCCGTGACGTGCGCCCCCGCCTCCTCGGCCAGCAGGGCGCCGGCTGCGAAGTGAAGCGGGTGGGTCTGGCTGAAGTGGAGCACGCCCGCAAGACGTCCACTCGCGACAAAGGCGATGTCCAAAGCCGTGCCGAACGTGCGCAGTTCCCATTCACCGGCTCGTATCGCGGCGCCGATCCCCTCCGCCGCGCGCTCGCGGTCGGACGTCCCGGGCTTGCCCGGATCGATCGAGAGCGTGAACGAGGCCGCCGATGCGGCGATCGACACGAGCTCTCCGTCCGGCTCCAGCCGCCACGCACCCCGGCCGCGCGCGGCGACGAAGATCTGGCCGTGCGCCCCGTCGCCCATCGCCGCCGCGACGACGAGCCCGTCGCGGACGAGTGCGATGTTCACCGAGTACAGCGGGATCTCCGACGCGAAGTTCCGTGTTCCACAGATCGGATCGACGAGCCAGTACGACCCCGCAGCCGGGGTCTTGTCCAGCTCCCCTTCCTCGCCGACGAACGCGATCTCAGGATGCCCCTGGTGAAGGACGTCCTGGATCGCCGCCTGGCTCTGCACGTCCGTGCCCGTCGCGATGTCGAGGTGCCCCTTGGTCAGCACCTCCGTCGCCCCGCGCCGCTCGCCGATGACCAGGAGCGCCGCTCGTACCGCGCGGGACGCCGTCGCGCATTCGGGCGGAAGGTCGCTGATGCGCGCCGACTTCACGCCGGCAAGCCTAGAGCCCGGTCGGTTCAACGAGGGCCGGTGTGCCTGCGCTACGCTCGCCGCCCGTGAGGCTCAACGACCGACTCGAGATCGAGCGTGCGATGGTCATCTATGCGCATCCCGACGACGCGGAGTTCCTGTGCTCCGGAACGATGGCGCTCTGGGCCAGGGCCGGCGTCGACCTGACGTACTGCATGATCACCAATGGGGCGTCCGGCTCGCAGGACCCGGAGATGACGCGCAAGCGCCTGCGCGACCTCCGCCGCACGGAGCAGGAGGCTGCGGCGAAGATCCTCGGGGTTGCGCGCGTGGTCGGGCTCGAGTACGAGGACGGCTATCTCGAGCCGACGATCGACGTGCGCCGGGCCGTCACCCGGCAGGTCCGCATCCACAAGCCCGACGCGATCCTGACCTTCGATCCGACCATGCGCTTCGGCCGCCGCGGGGCGTACGTGAACCACCCGGACCACATTGCCGCGGGCGAGGTGGCGTGCCGGGCGATCAACCCGGACGCATCGACCCGGCAGATGTTCCCCGAGCTGTGGGCCGACGAGCGATTGGAGCCGCACAAGCCCAAGGCGCTGATGCTGTTCGCGCTCGGCGGGGGCGGCACGTTCGACGCGGACGACCTCGTGCTGGACGTCACCCCGACAATCGACGTGAAGATGGCTGCGCTGCGCGCCCATGGATCGCAGTTCGGCCCGGATGCCGAGATGCGGATCCGCGAACTGATGGCCGAAACGGGCAAGGCCCACGGCTACGAGTTCGCCGAGGCCTACAAGGTCATCTATTCCTGACGCGGCGCGGCCCGTGGTGGCGCTCGTCACCGCGCCACCGGATCGCGCCGGCGAGATCGCCGGCACGCTGGTGGGGGAGCACCTCGCCGCGTGCGTGAACGTCGTGTCCGGGGTCTCGTCCACCTACCGCTGGCGGGGTGACGTGCAGCGCGCGACCGAAGCGCTGCTGGTGGTGAAGACGACCGCCGCGCTGGTCGAGCCGATCCGGGCGCGCCTCGCGGACATCCATCCCGACGAGGTGTTCGAGCTGGTGGCGCTGGACGTGGTGTCGGGGAATCCGGCCTACCTGGACTGGATCAGGCTCTCCGTCCGCGAGTCTTGAGGGCGGCCTCGACCTCGCGCCGGGTCTCGCGCTCCTTGATCGCCTGCCGCTTGTCGTAGCGGCGCTTGCCTCGTGCGAGTCCCAGCTCGAGCTTGGCGACGCCGTGCTTGAGGTAGAGCCGGATCGGGACCAGGGTGTAGCCCTGCTGCCCCGCCTCGCGCGCGAGCAGCAGCAGCTCGCCCCGGTGGAGGAGGAGCTTTCGCTTCCGCGTGGGCTCGTGGTTGTCGCGCCCCGCCTCGGTGAGCGTCGCGATGTGCACGCCGTACAGCCATGCCTCGCCGCGTTCGATCCGCGCGTAGCCCTCGCGCAGGTTCGCGCGGCCGGCCCGAACGGACTTGATCTCACTGCCGAGGAGCGCGATGCCCGCTTCGATCCGCCGTTCGATCGAGTAGTCGAACGTGGCTTTGCGGTTGTCCGCGAGGAGGGTCTCTTCCTCGGGATCCGCCGGCGCGGGCTTGGCGTCGGGCTTGCTCACCGCACCACGGTAGCCCCGGCAAAAAACGGAGCGGCGGCATCGCTGCCGCCGCTCCGTGGTCCGGGTCTCCGCGAGACCCTAGGCCGCGATCACCTCAGCTTGATGCATTACCGAAAGGCTGAAGTGAGCGACCTTGGGTCTTTGGATTCCCAGAGGTACTGCCCACTCCACATCACCTCCTTTCCTTCTGTTCGATCTTCACATGGGCAAGGGCTTGGCGTCAACGGGCGCTAGGGCGTGGAGCCCACGCGCTAGGGGAGGTAGGGCCTGGGGTCCTGCGCTCTTCCGTTGGCGATGGTCATGAAGTGGAGGTGCGGGCCGCTGGTCCAGCCGGTCATCCCGATGTAACCGATGATGTCGCCGGCGCTTACCTTCTGGCCGACGGTGACGGTGGGCCAGCGCCGGTCGTCGAGGTGGCCGTACAGGGTCGAGAAGTTGTTGCCGTGGGCGATGATCACGACGACGGCGGTGTCGCCGGACGCGACGTACGGCCGGCCCACCGTGGTGACGAGGCCCGAGGAGACGGCGCGGATCGGCGTGTACATCGGCGACGCGATGTCCATGCCGTTGTGGAACCCGCCCCAGCGCGGGCCGTAGTTGCTCGTGATCGGACCGCGGAGCGGCCACATCGCGACCTTCGATCCGTTGAACGCGCCGAGCCCGCTCCGGGCGGCCTGGCGCGCGGCGAGGTCCTCGTAGGCAGCCTCGGCCTCTTCGAGCAGCCGGTTGAGGCGGGCGGTCTCGTTGGCCGCCGCGTTCTGGTTCTGCTGCGCCGCGTTGCGGTTGGACGCCGCGGACTGACGCAATCCGCTCTGCGTGACGATGCTCTCGCCGGCCTGGCGCATCAGCTCCTCGTACCGCGCCTTCTCGGCGGCGAGGCGGGTCCGCTGCGTGATCACCTGGTCCTGGAGCCCGGCGATCTCGAGCTCCTTGCCCGCGACCTCCCTGGTCCGGTCGGAGACGATCGAGGCGAGGGCGCCGATGTCGGTCTGGAGCTGGCGATCGGCGCGCTGGATGAAGATGAACGACTGCACGCGCGACGCGAACTCCGCAAGCGACGTGGATGAGAGCAGCATCTCGAGCGGGCTGATCCGCGACTGGCGGTACGCCGCGACGAGGTGCTCCGCGTACAGAGCCTTCCGCCGTTCGAGCTGCCGGTCGATCTCCGCCCGTTGCCCCTTCAGCGAGGCGACGAGCTCGCGGGTCTCCTCGAGCTGGAGCGCGACGAGCTGGAGCTGCTCCTCGGCGATCCTGATCTCGAAGCCCAGACCTTCCGCCTCGCTCTGGGCCGCCCGTTGCTGCCTGGCGAGCTGGTCGATGCGCTGATTGGCCTGGTTGACGGCGGCCTGGTACTGGTTGGTGATGCTCTTGTAGCGCTCGGTCGTCTCGCGGGCGACGGCGACCTGCTGCTCCAACTGGACCTTGCGACGAAGCGCGGCGTTCAGCTCTTCGTCGGCGGAGGCGGGACCGCCGAAGGCGGTGATCAGGGCAAGCACCGTCAGGGCGGCCATGGCCACCCCGAGGGCGCGTCTCCTCCTGTTCCCACCTCCCCGGCTCGTCCGGGGAGCTCCCATACGTACCGAATCGTGCCAGACCGGGTACGCAGGGGTCAATGCGGACCGTGCGCGCCCAGACCGGTCCGCGCGGAGGACCGGTGCGCCCTCAGGCGGTGAGGTGTGCGCGCACGGACCAGCCCGCGCCGGCGGCGCCGACGAGCAGCGCGAACCCGAACACCGCACCGCCGAGCTGCGCGAGGAAGACCGGACTGAAGTCGAGCGGCACGATTCCCGCGAACTGGGTGAGCGCGTCGGCCACGGCGGGGGCTCCGGCCCCGATGGCGGTCAACGCCAGCACCGCGCCGAAGGCGCCGACCAGCATCCCCTCGAGGATGAACGGCCAGCGGATGAGGCGGTCCGAGGCGCCGACCAGGCGCATGATCTCGATCTCGTCTCGACGCGCGGTGACCGCGATGCGGATGGTGTTGACGATCACGAACAGGGTGACGAGCAGCATCATCACGAGCACCGCGATGCCGCCGATCGACAGCACCCGGGTGATGGTGAGCAGGTTGTCCACGACCGCGGGGTTGTCGACGATCTCGGACACCACGCCGAGGCCCTCCTCACGGCGGAGCGTCGAGGCGAGGCGGCCCGCCTCCTGGGCCCGGGCCAGCTTTACCTCGAGCGAGGCGGGGAGCGGGTTGTTGTCGAGCTCGCCGAGGGCGAGATCGCGGCTGCGCTCGGTCGCCTGCCGGAGGCGCTCGATCGCCTGCTCTTTCGAGATGAAGGCCACCGACTGCACGGCCGGGTCCGCCTCGATCCGCGACTTGAGCGCGAGGATCTCGGTGGGCCGCGCGGAGTCCTCGAGATAGAGGACCAGCTCGACCTTCTGCTCGAGCAGCGCCACCGCCTGCTGGAGGCCGCGGTTGGTGATGGCGAAGAAGGTGGCGAGCACGAGCATGAGCGCGACCGTGAGCGTGGAGGCCACGCTCATCGCGGGGTTGCGCCAGAACCCCTGCCACGCCGCGGCGACGACGAAGGCGAGCCGCCTCATGCCGCGTACTGGCCTTCCCGCTCGTCGCGCACGATGCGGCCGTGGTCGAGATGGATCACGCGCCGGCGCAGCGCGTTCACGATGTCGGCGTTGTGCGTCGCGATGACGAGGGTCGTGCCGAGCTCGTTCACCCGCACCAGCAGCTTGATGATCTCCCAGCTCGTCACGGGGTCGAGGTTGCCCGTCGGCTCGTCGGCGATGACCAAGCGAGGGTGGCTGACGAGCGCCCGCGCGATCGCGGTGCGCTGCTGCTCGCCGCCGGAGAGCTCCCGCGGGAAGTGGTGGCGGCGGTGGGCGAGGCCGACGAGCGACAGCGCGTGCTCGGCCGCCTCGGCCTCCTTCCTGCCGGTGTGGCCCGTGACGAGAAGCGCGAACTCGACGTTCTCGGCGACCGTGCGTTGCGGCAGGAGCTTGAAATCCTGGAACACGACGCCGACGCGCTGCCTCAGCTTCGAGACCGCCGAACCCTTGAGCTTGGCGACGTCGGCGCCGTCCACGCGCACCCGGCCGGTGGTCGGGAGCTCGTCACGCACGAGGAGCCGGATGAGCGTCGACTTGCCGGCGCCGCTCGAGCCGACGAGGAACGCGAACTCACCGGTCTCGATGCGTAGATCGAGATCCCGGAGCGCGTACGCGCCGTTCGGGTAGCACTTGCTGACGTCGTCGAGCGCGATCACGACCGAGGGCTAACGCATCCCCAGCGTGGGCTGTGACGGCCCGGACGGGGTGAAGGTCGCGAGAGAAGCGATCTTCGCGTCGCCGGTCGACATCACCTTCACGCCGGTCGTCGCGCGCCCGAGGACACGGACCTGATCGAGCGGCGTGCGGATCACGACGCCGTTGTTGGAGATGATCAGGATCTCCTGGATCGTCTCGTCCACGATCTGGATCGCGGCGACATTCCCCGTCTTGGGGCCGAGTGCGGCGAGGATCACACCCTGGCCGCCGCGGCCATGCGTCGGGAAGTCCTCGACCGCGGTGCGCTTGCCGAAGCCGTTCTCGGTGACCGAGAGCACCTCAGTGCGCGGCCGCAGGATACCCATGCCGACGACCTCGTCTCCGCGCTGGAGCTTGATGCCGATGACACCCTGGGTCTGGCGCCCGAGCGGCCGCGCGTCCGTCGCCTTGAAGCAGATCGCCTTGCCCTTGCGCGTGGCGAGCAGCACGCGGTCCTTGTCCGTCGACGGGGCCACCCACGCGAGCGTGTCGCCCTTGCGGAGCGTGATCGCGATGAGGCCGGCGCGCCGGACGTTGGCGTACTCGGAGAGTGCGGTCTTCTTGAAGAAGCCCGCCCTCGTCGCCATCACGAGGTGCGCCGCCTGCGGTCGGGAATCCGAGAGCGCGATGAGCGCCGAAACGCGCTCGCCGGCCTGCATCGCCTCGAGGATGTTCTGGATCGGCGTGCCCTTGGCCGTGCGGCTCGCGTCGGGCAGCTCGTACACCTTGAGCGCGAACACGCGGCCGCGGTCGGTGAACACGTAGAGCTTGTCGTGGTTGCGCGCCACGAGCAGGTGCTCGACGTCGTCCTCGTCCTTGGTCGCCATGCCGATCACGCCGCGCCCGCCGCGGTGCTGCGCGCGGTAGGTGGACAGCGGCATCCGCTTCACGTAGTTGCGGCTCGAGACCGTGATCACGACGTCCTCGTTGGCGACGAGATCCTCGTCCTTCAGCTCGCGGTTCTGGTCGTCGCGGATCTCCGTGCGGCGCTCGTCCCCGAACTTCTCCGCGACCTCGTCGAGGTCCTTCTTGATCAGGCCGAGCACGCGGCGCGGGCTGGCGAGGATCGCCTCGAGTTCGGCGATGAGCTTGATCGTCTCCTCGTACTCCGCGTCGAGCTTCGCGCGCTCGAGCCCGGAGAGCCGGCGGAGTTGCATCTCGAGGATCGCCTTGGCCTGGGCCTCGGACAGCTTGAAGTCGCTGCGCATCTTCTCGATCAGGAGCGCCTCCTGCCCTCGGTGGGCGCGGATCCGCTTAATGAGAGCGTCGAGGT